>CAZRWZ010000057.1:0-10281 GCA_964603745.1 uncultured Bacteroidaceae bacterium
ATTTAAAAAAGAATTAATCTACATTATCATGGAGAAAGGAATTATTTTCTCGTAATCGCACATTTCCATCAGCATCTTCAGAAAGAGTAAAGTTTGAAGTTTCGGAGCTATCACTACTATCTTTTAAATCTGTTTCGCCTGCTTTTTTCTTTCTGTTAAAAGCCGACTCTTCTTCTAATTCATCAATAACATGAGCATTATTCACACTACTTAAATCTTTCAATTTTTCAAATGTATCAGTCATATCCGGTTCATTTGTCGGAAATATAGTTTGTTGTTGTTCAAATCCTTGTTTTATATTTGAGCTTGGATTTACATCTAATTCTTGAGTTACGGCTTCCTCTTTTTCATACAGAGGAGTTATTTCTTTTTCTATAATATTTTTTCTCATTTCAGGAATATCCTTAGACGAAAACCCTGTGGCAATAACTGTTACCGAGATATTTTCGCCAATACTTTCGTCCACATTACTACCAAGTATTAAATCGGCAGTTAAACCGGCACGTTCTTGTACATAGTCAGAAATTTTCCCTACCTCGTCCATAGTAACTTCGCTTGTGCCTGATGTAATATTTAATAGTATATTTTTAGCTCCTTTAATGTCGTTAGAGTTTAGTAGTGGCGAAGTAAGTGCTTGTTCTATAGCCTCAATTGCACGGTCTTCGCCAGATGCTTTTCCGTTACCCATTATTGCAACACCAGAGTCTTTCATCACAGTTTGAACATCGGCAAAATCAACATTTATATGACCATGAACAGTTATAATTTCTGCAATTCCTTTAGCCGCAACGGTTAAAATATTATCTGCATTTTCAAAAGCATCGCTAATTGCTAAATCGCCATAAATATCTCGTAGTTTTTCGTTATCGATAACTAAAAGAGAATCTACATTATTTTTAAGTTCGATTATTCCATCAATAGCCTGAGTAATTCTTCTTTTACCTTCAAATTTAAAAGGTATTGTTACAATTCCGATAGTTAAAATACCAAGCTCTTTTGCTGTATTAGCAATTACAGGAGCTGCACCAGTGCCTGTTCCACCACCCATTCCTGCGGTAATAAATGCCATTTTTGTGTTGTTAGAAAGCAATTCATTTATTTCATCTAAACTTTCAATGGCTGCTTGTTTGCCTTGTTCGGGCTGGTTTCCTGCACCTAAACCTTCGGTTAAAGTTGCTCCAAGCTGAACTTTTGTGTTTACAGGACTATCGGACAATGCTTGTGCATCTGTGTTACACACAACAAAATCTACATCTTGTATGCCTTGCGAATACATTTGGTTTACAGCATTGCTTCCGCCACCACCTACACCAATAACTTTAATTATTGAAGTGCGTGTTTTATTAATTCCAAAATCCATTAAATCTTCCATAATATATAGTTTTATTAGTTTATCACTTTATAGGTCTTTATCTGTATCTGTTAATATATCCATTAATTTATCTTTAAGTCGAGTACCAAAACCCACTTCGTTTTCTTCTTTTTTCTTTTCCTTTTTTTTCTTCTTTTCTTCTTTTTTTGATAATGGCTCTTGCTTTTCTTCTTCTTGTTTTTCTTCAGCAATATAATCGGATTTATCCCAAATATTATTTATTATCATATTATTTTCTAAAACATTAAAACCTCTTATAATCAATCCAATAGATGTTGCGTACATTGTTTTGTTCAGTTCTTCGTTTAGATTATCTACTAATAATGTATTTGGTGTGCCAATTCTAATATCCATACCAGTTTTAAAAGCCATTAGCTGACGCAAATTATTAAGCAATGCACCACCACCGGTTAAAACAATACCAGCTCCAAGTTTTGTTGACAAACCTGTAAGTTCTATTTGATATTCAATAGCTCCAATAATTTCAACCATTCTGGCATTAATAATTTCGGCAACAAATTTTTGAGATATTTCTTTGTCAGGACGATTAGAAATTCCTCTTATAGTGATAAAAGAATTAGGATTTACAGCTTCTGGAAGAGCAGAGCCATGATTTACCTTAAGTTTTTCGGCATCGGTTTCAATAATACCTAGTTCCTTTTTAATATCTTTTGTAATTACATCGCCACCAAATGGGATAACAGCGGTGTGTACTATTTTTTTATCGTAATAGATTGCCATATCGCTAGTGCCACCACCAATATCAACCATTACAACACCAACTTCTTTTTCGTCTTCGGTAAGTACTGCATCAGACGAGGCAATTGGCTCAAGAATTAAATCTTTATCTTTTAAACCTGCTTTTTTAATACATTTTTTAATATTTTTTGCCGATGTAGTTTGTGCTATTACTATATGGAAATTTCCTTCAAGTTTTCTGCCATGCATACCTATTGGTTCTACATCAAACTCATCATCAACTATATAGCTTTGTGGTAGTACGTGTAGAATTTCCTCTCCACTATTCACAGGCAGTTTATACATATCAGAAACAAGATGATTTATATCTTCTTTAGAAATTTCGTTATCATCGTTTTCTCTAATTATATATCCACGATTTTTCATGCTCCTAACATGCTGACCGGCAATACCTATAAAAACCTCATCAATTTTCACTCCTGCCTCGTTTTCGGCAAGATTTATTGCAGTTTCTATTGAGTTTATTGTTTTCTCTATATTTTGTACAACACCACGTTTAACACCAAGCGATTTAGATTTTCCCATTCCTAAAATACGCAAAGTATTATCGCTGTTTTTTTCGCCAACAATTGCAACAATTTTTGTTGTCCCAATATCAATAGCAGCAACAATTTGTCCTTGTTCTTCTACTTTTAATTCTTCTGTTTCTTTTTTTGTCTCTTCCATATCACTATTCTTTTTTTGTACACACTATTTGATTCTCGAATTTCAAATTAATTAAACTGTATTTATTCCAGCCTGTTTTAGTTATTCCTGTTTTATAAAATTGCTTTAAATTTCTGAATTTTATTTGGTAATTATCAATAGAGCCAAACAAAATTTTATGAATCCCTACTATCGGAATTAATATTATATCCTCGTTCTCGTTTATATAAATTTGTTCTATTTCTGATTTCCAAAATTTATCTTTATTTATAAATGATGTTAACTTATATAAGTCGCTTAAAATTTTACCTCTGCCAAACTCATCTGTTTCGGCATTTGCAACATTAACCGAATATCTCGATTCAAATGGCTCGTTTATATTTCCATTTGCAATTATTACATGTGCCGTATATTTATTCGATAATTGCATCATAGCACCTTGGTCGTCAATATAATAACTTTCGCCATTGTAATTTATTATTCTTAAAATTGGTTGGCGTTGTTCAATTTCTATTGATAATTTTCCGGCATAATTGTAGTATGTTTTGGCATTTTTTATTGATGGATATTGTTTTATCTTATTTTCGATATCCAGAGTGTTTATTTTTTTAATAGGATACCCTAAAATATCAAACTTAGATTGTTTCAAAATATTATGAACATCTTTGTTTTCTATAAAAAGATTGCCTGTTGTATCGGTAACTTTTACATCAATATCAATACATTGCACTTTGTATTTTTGTTTGTCAACAAAAGCCATAGTAATAAAGATATAGGCAGCAATAAGTGCCCAAGAAAACAATATTTTTATTTCTTTTTTTATCTTCATTTTTCTAATAACTGTTTAATTTCGTTTACTTTAGTATCAATGTCGCCTGCACCAAGTGTTAGTAAAATCTCAATTTTTGTATTAGATAAAACCTCAATTAAATTTTCTTTTGTGCAAAGAATTTTATTTTTATTTTCAATCTCATCAAAAATAATTTTACTTGTAACAGCTTTAATTGGTTTTTCTCTTGCCGGATAAATATCTAACAAAATAATCTCATCTAATAAGTCTAATGATTTAGCAAAATCTATGTAAAAATCTTTTGTTCTCGAAAATAAATGTGGCTGAAAAATACCTGTTATTTTCTTATCGGGATAAAGTTTTTGCACCGATAAAATTGTTGCTCGTAACTCTTCGGGGTGATGTGCATAATCGTCAATATAAACCAAATTACTTTTGTTGATAATATAATCGAACCTACGTTTTACACCTTTAAAATTTGGTAAAGATTTTTGTATTTCATCTGCCGAAACACCCGACAAAAGCGATGCTGCAATTGCAACAACAGAGTTTTCTATATTTATAATTCCCGGAATTCCCAACTCAAGATTTTCTATTTTACCAAAAGGAGTTATTAAATCAAAAATCTGTCTATTATTCTCATATCTAATATTTTCTGCCATAAAATCTGCCTTAGAATTTACAGAGTAGGTATATTTTTTAATATCATTTGACAGCTCAATTTCTAAACCATTTTTAATAAGTAAATAACCATCTTTTTTAATTTGAGATGCAAACTCAGTAAAACTGCGTTTTAGTTCATTTTCGTTGCCATAAATATCTAAATGGTCTGCGTCCATAGAAGAAATAACTGCAATTTTTGGATACAATTGCAAGAAAGACCTGTCAAACTCATCTGCCTCAACTACAACAACTTCACTTTCTTTAGAAGTTACTAAATTAGAATTGAAATTTTTTGAAATACCGCCTAAAAATGCAGAACATTTTATTTTAGAATTATGAATTAAATGTGCTGTAATTGTAGAAATAGATGTTTTTCCGTGTGTGCCTGCAACTGCTATGCTTTCTAAACTATTTGTTATTATACCTAAAATTTCGGCACGTTTCACAAGAGTAAAATCATTATCAATAAAATAATTTAGCTCTTTGTTTGTTGAAGGAATTGCAGGTGTATAAACAATTAGAGCGTTTTCTTTGTTAGTAAAATAAGTTTCAATATTATTGATATTATCATCAAAATGAACTTTTATACCTTCGTTTTCGAGTTTACTGGTTAAAACTGTTTGGGTTTTGTCGTAACCAGCAACAGTTTTACCAATTGCATAAAAATATCGGGCAATAGCACTCATACCAATGCCACCAATACCTATAAAGAAAACGCTATGTATATTTTTTAAATTCACTTTCATTCAAACTTTTTACTTTCTACTTTCTACTAACTTACAAATTTCTTCAACTATTCTTTCGGCAGAATTGTGTTTCCCTAAGCTTGCAATATTTTGCGAATAAATATTCATTCGGTATGTATCTTTAATTAATTTAATTGCTTCGTCAACAAGCTGTTCTTCGGCAAGATTATCTTCAATCATCATAGCAGCATCTCTTTCTATTAGAGCCATTGCATTTTTTGTTTGATGATCTTCGGCAACATTAGGCGATGGAACAAAAATTGTAGGTTTTTTTACCAAACAAAGCTCCGAAACAGAGCTTGCTCCTGCACGTGAAACCACCACGTCTGCAATGGCATAGGCATAATCCATTCTAGAAATAAAATCTGTTACAATAATGCCCTTACTTTCTAATCCTTTAGCTGCTTTCGACGATTCTTTGTAATAGAATTTCCCTGTTTGCCATATTATTTGAATATTGTTATCAATAAATTTTTGCAAACCATTTTCAATACTATTATTTATAGTTCTTGCACCCAAACTGCCACCAAGTATTAATATTGTTCTTTTGTTTCCTAAAAGATTAAAATGTTTTATTGCTTCTACTTTTTTATCTAAGTTCATTAATAAATCTATACGCACAGGATTACCGGTAACAACAATTTTGTTAGCAGGAAAAAACCTTTCCATTTTATCGTATGCAACACAAATTTTATCAACTCTTTTACCTAATATTTTATTTGTAATTCCTGCATAAGAATTTTGTTCTTGTATTAATGTGGGTATTTTATATTTTGCAGCAGCATTTAACAAAGGTCCGCTTGCAAATCCGCCAACACCAATTACAACATCAGGATTAAACTCTTTAACAATTTTTTTAGCCATTTTCATTGATTTGTATAATCTAATAAAAAATGAAAAAATCTCTAAACTTAAACTTCGTTGAAAACCACGAACAGGCAAACCAATTATTTTAAAACCAGCTTTGGGCACACGCTCCATTTCCATTTTGCCTTCTGCTCCAACAAAAAGAATTTCTATATTTTCGTCATAGCGTTTTAATGCGTTAGCAATAGAAATTGCAGGAAAAATATGTCCTCCTGTTCCACCACCACTTATAATTGCCTTTTTCATTTACATTAATTTTTTTTAATTTCTAATTTGGCACTTCAATTTTTGTTTGTTTTTCTAAATCTTGAACATCTTCTTGTTTAGAATCTCTGCTAACACTTAATATTACGCCAAATGCCGCTGCCGTAAAAAATATTGATGTTCCGCCCATGCTTAAAAATGGCAAAGTTTGACCGGTTACAGGTAAAATATTTACTGCAACTGCCATGTTTACAAATGCCTGAAACACAAGCGACAAACTCAGTCCTATTGCTACAAATGCTGCAAATCTATGCCGCACTGTTTTAACTATTATTGTTGCTCTATAAAATAAAATCATATAAAGCAGAATTATTGTAGATGCTCCAAAAATTCCGTATTCTTCAATTATAATTGAATAAATAAAATCGGAATATGGGTGAGGTAAAAAATTTCGTTGAGTACTTTTGCCAGGTCCTTTTCCTGTAATACCGCCTGTTGCAATAGCTATTTTAGATTGATCTGCTTGAAAGTTTTCTTTCGATTCGGGGTCGTTAAAATTTTCAATTCTGTTAATCCAAGTACCAACTCTACCATACTCTTTTAACGATTCTCCAAAGTCTGATTTTACTACTGCAAATAGTATTATTATTGATGTAATCCCCACTAATACTAAACCTGCAAGATATTTTATATTAACTCTGCCAACAAACATTAATACAAATGTCACTAAGAAAAGTAATGCTGATGTTGAGAAGTTTGCAGGAAATATTAACAAACAGGTTATCCCTATTGTTAAAATTAGTGGTCTGAAAACAGTTTTAAAATCTTTAATATTATCTTGTTTTTGTGCTAAAAATCGAGCTACAAACATTATTAAAGCAAATTTTGCTAAATCTGATGTTTGAAATGATAAACCCAATCCGGGCACCATAATCCAACGCGAAGCTTCGTTTAATGATGCTCCAATTATCAATGTAATAAATAATAATGGTATAGATATAATCATTAATATTAATGAGATTTTAGAAAAGAATAAATACGGAATTCTATGGGTTACATAAACTATTAAGAATCCAAAAAACAAAATACTTGCATGCCTGAACATATAATGCCAAGTGTTTCCGCCTTGGTATTTATATGCCAAAGTACCTGTGGAGGTAAATACCGCAATAATAGATATTACAATTAGGAAGGTTATTACCATCCAAATAACTATATCTCCTTTAAAATATTTTGTTATTTTCGACAACATTTATTCTACAAACTATTTGTTATAATGAACGAACTGCCATTTTAAATTTTCGTCCTCTATCTTCGTAATTATCAAACAAATCGAAGCTTGCACAAGCTGGCGACAATAAAACATTATCACCCTTTGTTCCAAGATAATAAGCCGAACGAACTGCCTCATTCATAGAGTCTGTATCAATAATATCTGGTACAATATTTTTAAAAGCTTCGTGAATTTTGCTATTATCTTTTCCTAAACAAATAATAGCTTTTACTTTGTTTTTAACCAATTCTGTTAAATCGGCATAATCGTTTCCTTTGTCTATTCCACCAACAATCCAAATAATATTGCGTGGAACAGTTTCAAGAGCAAACCAAGTAGAGTTAACATTTGTAGCTTTGCTGTCGTTAATAAACTGAATACCATGAACTTTAATTACTTGCTCAAGTCGATGTTCAACACCTTTAAAATCTTTTAAACTTTCACGAATAACTTCTTTGCGTAGTTTCAAAACACTAGCTGTGATACTCGCAGCCATTGAATTATACGTGTTATGCGTACCTTGTAATGATAAATCGTAAATTGACATTTGTATATATTTAGTTAAATTTATAATTATTATTAAATCGTTATTTTCTGTATATGCTCCATTTTCATTTTTTTCTTTAACCGAAAATGGAAATTGTTCTGCTTTTATATTTCGCTTTGCTAATTCGGTTTTAATAACCTTATCATCAGCACAGTAAATAAATACATCTTTCTCTGTTTGATTCTGTAAAATTCTGAATTTTGAATCAACATAATTTTGAAAATTGTAATCGTAGCGGTCTAAATGGTCGGGTGTGATATTCATTAAAATTGCAATATCTGCTTTAAAATCGAACATGCCATCAAGTTGAAAACTGCTAAGCTCAATTACATAATAATCAAAATTATTTTCGGCAATTTGCAAAGCAAAACTTTGTCCTACATTGCCTGCTAAACCTACATTTATTCCTGCTTTTTTTAATATATGATAAAGAAGTAGCGTAGTAGTAGTTTTTCCATTACTTCCTGTTATACAGATAGTTTTGGCATTTGTGTAACGAGATGCAAATTCTATTTCGGAAATTACAGGGATATTATTTTCTTTTAATTGTTCAATAATTTTAACAGTGTCAGGTATTCCAGGGCTTTTAACAACTTCGTTAGCCGATAATATTTTATCGAATGTATGTTGCTTTTCTTCCCAATCAATATTGTGCTTGTTAAGTAAATCTTTGTACTTATCTTTAATTTCTCCAAAATCGGAAACAAAAACATCAAAGCCTTTCTGTTTAGCAAGAACCGCCGTGCCTGCACCGCTTTCTCCTGCTCCCAGTATTACTAATCTTTGTATGTTATTATTTTCTTTCATTAAAATCTTTATCTAAGTTTTAAGGTTATTATTGATATTACTGCCAACATAATTCCTATAATCCAAAATCGTATTACAATTTTTGGTTCTACATATCCCGATTTTTGAAAATGATGATGAAGCGGAGCCATTTTAAATACTCTACGACCTTCGCCATATCTTTTTCTTGTGTATTTAAACCAAAAAACTTGCACCATTACCGAAAGGTTTTCTATTAAGAAAATACCTGCTAAAACAGGAATTAGAAGTTCTTTGCGAATAACTATTGCAAAAACTGCTATAATTCCGCCAATGGTTAAACTCCCTGTGTCGCCCATAAATACTTGAGCAGGGAAAGAGTTGTACCATAAGAAACCAATTGTTGCACCAATAAATGCACCTGCAAAAACTACAAGTTCGCCTGAGTTTGGTATATACATAATATTAAGATAATCAGCTAGTATCACGTTACCAGACACGTATGCGAAAATCCCTAGCGTTGCACCAATAATTGCCGAAGTTCCTGTTGCCAGACCATCGAGTCCATCGGTCATATTTGCTCCGTTTGAAACGGCTGTTATTATAAATATGATTATCAAAATTAGTAATGGCCAAACAAGTTTACTTGCACTATCGCCCAAAAATGAAACTAATAATTTATAATCGAACTCGTTATTTTTTACAAAAGGAATTGTTGTTTTTGTAGATTTTACATCTTGTGTTTTATCAATAAGTATATCGCAATTATCTTTGTTTTTTGTCCAAACTTGTTCTATATTTCCTGTGTTATCATAAACATTTTCACGTATTAAAACTTCATCGCTAAAAAGAAAAGTTGCACCAACAATAACTCCTAATCCAATTTGCCCTAATATCTTAAATTTACCCTGTAAGCCCTCTTTGTTTTTCTTAAAAACTTTTATGTAATCGTCTATAAATCCAATAGTTCCTAGCCAAAGAGTAGTAATTAGCATTAATTGAACATATACATTTTTTAAATCTCCAAAAAGCAAAACAGGAATAACTATTGAAATAATTATAATAATTCCGCCCATTGTTGGCGTGCCTTTTTTCTGCATTTGTCCTTCTAAACCTAAATCTCGAATGGTTTCTCCTATTTGTTTTTTCTGTAAAAAATAGATGATTTTTTTACCAAAAACCATTGAAATAAACAAAGAGGTAATAATTACCATTGCCGACCTAAATGTAATATACTGGAAAACTCCGGCACCGGGAACTCCTAAATCTTTTAACCAATCAAATAAATAATATAACATAATTTCTTAGATTTTAGATTTAAGACACAAGACCTTAGTTTGCCTTATGCTTAAATCAATTTTATTTATATTTCTTTTCTCATTTTTTATTAATTAGACTTAAGACAAGACTTAAGACTTAAGACACAAGACTTAAGACTTAAGACACAAGACTTAAGACTTAAGACTATTTTTACTTAAATTAATTTTGTTAATATTCATAATCTATTTTATCATATATTGTTCGTCATTAATTAGATTTAAGACCTAAGACATAAGACTTAAGACCTAAGACTTAAGACCTAAGACACAAGACACAAGACTTAAGACACAAGACTTAAGACTTAAGACTATTTTTACTTAAATTAATTTT
>CAZRWZ010000057.1:10381-12396 GCA_964603745.1 uncultured Bacteroidaceae bacterium
TAATATTCATAATCTATTTTATCATATATTGTTCGTCATTAATTAGATTTAAGACTTAAGACTTAAGACCTAAGACTTAAGACACAAGACTTAAGACTTAAGACTATTTTTACTTAAATTAATTTTGTTAATATTCATAATCTATTTTATCATATATTGTTCGTCATTAATTAGATTTAAGACCTAAGACTTAAGACACAAGACTTAAGACTTAAGACTTAAGACTATTTTTACTTAAATTAATTTTGTTAATATTCATAATCTATTTTATCATATATTGTTCGTCATTTCTCATATCTCGTAAGTCATCAAAAATCTAATATTTCTTTTACAATCTCTTTATCATCAAAATGATGTTTTACTCCTTCAATTTCTTGATATGTTTCGTGACCTTTACCTGCAATTAGAATTATATCGCCAGATTGAGCAAACATACAAGCTGCTTTAATTGCTTCTTTTCTGTTTGTGATTGAAATAACATTTCTTCTATTAGAAGCATCAACACCTGCTTCCATTTCTTTTATTATTTCCTCAGGATTTTCAAATCGTGGATTATCAGAAGTTAAAATAACTCTATCACTTAGTTTTGCTGATATTTTTGCCATTTCAGGTCGCTTTGTTTTATCACGATTTCCTCCTGCACCAACCACAATTATTAAATTTTCGTTACCTGTTCTAATATCATTTATTGTTGATAATACATTTTGTAAAGCATCGGGAGTATGTGCATAATCGACAATTGCAGTTATGCTATTTTCCGAAACAAAATGCTCGAACCTGCCATTAACTGCATTCAGTTCGCTTAAAATTGTTAAAACATCATTTTTGTCTTGTCCCATTTCGCAAGCAACTGCATAAACCGATGTTAAATTATAGGCATTAAATTTACCGATAAATTTTGTCCAAAGCTCTGTGTTATTTATAGATAACAACATTCCACTAAAGTGATGTTCTAATATTTTTGATTTATAATCGGCAGGAGAATTTACTGCATAAGTAATTTTTTTTGCCAATGTATTTTGCAACATTACCGCTCCATTTTTATCATCGGAATTTGTAATGGCAAAAGCAGTTTTATCTAAACTATCGAAAAATGCTTTCTTCACATTTATATATTCTTTAAATGTTTTATGATAATCTAAATGATCGTGAGTAATATTTGTAAAAACCCCTCCTTCAAAGTTTATTCCACTAATTCGGTGTTGATGAATTGAATGTGAACTAACTTCCATAAAGCAAAATTCGCAACCTGTGTCAACCATTTTGGCAAATAATTCTTGCAGTTTTATTTGGTCTGGTGTTGTGTGTGTTGATGGAATTATTTCATCATCAATAAAGTTTTCTATGGTTGAAATTAAACCCACTTTATATCCTAATTTTTTGAAAGTTTTGTAGAGTAAAGTGGCAATTGTAGTTTTCCCATTTGTTCCGGTAATTCCTACAATTCTTAAATTACTTGTAGGATTATTATAAAAATTTGCAGCAATTTTTCCTAATGTGTCAGAGCTATCATTAACTTTAATATATGTAATTTTATTATTTATATTTTGTGGTAATTCTTCGCATAAAATTACAGAAGAACCAAGCTCAATTGCTTTTTCAATAAAACTATGCCCATCAACATTATAACCACGCACAGCAACAAACAAACTGTTTTTTGCAATTTGTCTGCTATCAAATTGAATATCGGAAATCTCAATTTTATCGTTTCCAATAATTTCTATTACATCAATATTTTCTATTATTTTATTTAAAATCATTTATTACTTTACTTTATACTTTTTTAATCCCCCTACCCCCCTTTTCAAGGGGGAATAGCTTTGTTTATACCTTATCTTTTTTTACCTTCTACTTTCTACTTTCAACTTTACAAACTTTCAACTTTACAAACTTTCAACTTTATAAACTTTCAACTTTATGAACTTTCAACTTTATGAACTTTCAACTTTATGAACTTTCAACTCTCTTATCCCAATTCTATTATTATTCTTTGTCCTTTATAAAATTCTTGACCA
>CAZRWZ010000058.1:0-10476 GCA_964603745.1 uncultured Bacteroidaceae bacterium
AAAAAAAAAATATAGCCAATTGAGATTCTTGAGACAAATTTGTTAATTTTTTAGCAATAAAAAAAGCCGATATGGGATATCGGCTTTATAACCACATAAATAAACAATTACCGATTTGTTTAAATGTACAAAGTAAGCTTTCATTAATACAGACACTAAAACTTGTAAAAAGGTTGCTTCAATTTTAATTTATTCTAATTTAATATCAGAAATAAAATATTACACACTGATACACAGGGTGTTATTAATCAGGAATAAAAGTCCTAAATATCGGGAATGTAAGTTGTAGACAAAACTTTAAACTCAGTTCTACGATTTACTTGGTTTGCCTCATCATATAATTTTTGTCCTTGTTCTTCTGTTTTTGCATTTTCTTTTAATAAGTTGATAAACTCTTCTGTTAGCACTTCACCAACGGTAAAAGAAGTTTCTTTTGCAAGTTTTTTATTTATTTCTTTTGGAACACTTTCTCCATAGCCTTTGGCTACTAATCGTTCTGGGTCGATACCTTTTTTAATAAGGTAATCTACAACCGATTGTGCACGTTTTTGCGATAATACTTTGTTAGAATTTTCATCACCAATCATATCGGTATGTGCCGAAAGTTCTATTGTAATTGTTGGGTTGTTATTTAATATTCCTATTAATTGATTAAGATTTTCTTTAGATTCTTCTCTTAAATCCCATTTTCCTAAATCGTAAAAAATATTATCAATTTGTATTGGTTCTCCAATTTTTGCAAGAGTAATTTTTTTAGTAAAATGTTTTGAGTTAGCCAAGTTTTTTGTTGATGCTTCGCCTTTTCCGTATAAGTAATTTGGTCTTCTTATTATGTATATATAATCGGTATTTTGTTTTAAACTGTATTTAAAAAAGCCTTCTTCATCAATTTGAAGGATTATATCTGTGCCATCGCTGCCAATAATCTGCACGCTTGCACTATCAATTGGGTCTGTGGTGTTTGCATCAATAATTGTAGCAGAAATATCATATTCTAAAGGAGGTAGAATAAAATGATAAATATCTTCTTTACCTCTGCTTCTTAGTTCTTCTTCTTCAATCCTTGCATCTTCGTTATCTTGGCGTAATATGGTAACTCTTTTTCTGGTAGAGCTATACATTCCTTCTTCTTTGTTGCCTTTAAATACAATACTAAAATCGTCTTGTGCCGAGTTTATAGGATATTTCATATTTTGAATTTCCCATAAGTCTTCACCTTTTGGAGTAGCTACAAAAATATCTAATCCTCCTATTCCGGGTAAGTAATCAGAAGAAAAATATAAACGTCCGTCTTCTCTTATATACGGATACATTTCGTTTCCTTTTGTATTTATTTGGTCGCCCATATTTATGGGTTTTCCCCAACTTCCCGATTTACTTGTTCGTTCTACTCTCCAAATATCTTTTCCTCCTTTTCCGCCATACATTTCGGCAGTGAAATACATTGTTAGGTCGTCGCTAGAAATTGAGGGGTGACCAACAGAAATACTATCATCTACTAATGGTATTGCTTCTGCTACATCGTAAAGTCCTTCGGAATTTATTTTAGATTTGTATATCTGACAACCTAATTTTGTGCTTTTAATTATTTTACATCTGGTGAAATATAAAGTTCTATAATCTGATGAAAATGCAACAGCTCCATCATCATATGGAGAACAAATTGTATCATCAACATAAACGGGGTCGCTCCATGCTCCTTTTTTATCTTGTTCCGACACATAAATATCAGAAAAATAGTCGCCTGTTACCATGCTTATTTTTGTGTAATTATCTTTTGGTTCAGTGGAGGTAAAATATACTTCTGTATATGTGTCGTTTGCATATGCAGGGGCAAATTCGCTATGTTTGGTATTAAATTTTTTCATATTTCTAATGATGTATCTTGTAGGTATATTCATCCATTCTACAACTTTATCACAAGAAATGGCTCCCATTTTACCTCTTTCATCATCTGGGGCTTTTTCTATATATATTTCATATTGTTCTTTTGCATCTTCAAATTTTTGATTTGCTTTTAACATATCGGCATAATACAGATACATAATTGGGTCGGAATATTTTTTTTGAATGGCACTTCTGTATTTGCTTTCAGCTTTTCGTGTGTTTCCCATTAGTCTGTAGCATTCTGCAATCATAAATCTACAATATGCTTTTTCGGGTTTGCTTTTAGCTTTATCATAGGCTTTTGCATACATGCCTAAAGCTTTTAATAGTTCGTTAGATTCAAATACAACATCGGCTTTTATGGTTTTTTTACTTGGTGTAAAATCCTGTGAAAGAGATATAAGCGGTAATGCTAATATTAGTATTATAAGTATTTGTTTTATTAATTTCATTATTTTATTTTCTAACTAACGTATTTTTTATGGTTTTATTATTTAAAATCTAATCCTAATTTTTGGCTTAAATATTCTATTTGAGGATTCTGTTCTAACATATGCTTGTACTTATCTTCTTGTGTATAATATACTTTTTTATCTTCTTCTTTTTGGGCTATAAAGTTAATTTTTATTTTAATATAATCGTTTTTTAATTCTTTTCTTAAATGTTCTAACATTATTGTTCTAAAACTTTCCATTGCATTTTTTTGCGATGTGCTTGTTACATTAATTTCAAAGCTAAGATTATCAATTTTTACTTTATCTTGAGATAAGATACTAAAAATTCTTTGTTTATCTTTTTCGGTTGATGCAACAAATTTATTCCATACATCTAAAGCTGCTTCTTCAGAAAAGCTGCTGTTTAGTTTAGTTTCTTCTTTGTTTTCAACTTTTTCTTCTTTGCCCTGCATTGCTCCTTTTATTGATATTGTTGAAGCTGTAGTTTTAATATTTTCGGAACTTGCAGGTGCCGAAATTTTGTAATTAACTTTTGCCGGTTTATCTTGTACTTGGTATGGTTTTACTTCCTCTTTAACAATGTTTTCAGTCTGCTCTTTTTTATTTACAATTAGCTCAGAGCTTTTTTTTTTGGTATCGAGTTCTGCATTATTAATATTACATAATTTTATAAGAGCTAATTCAACATGTAGTTTTTTATTGCGTGAGGTTTTAAAATCCATATCGCATTGATTGGTGATATTCAATGCTTTGTATATAAAATTTACATCAATGTTTTTTGCAAAAGTTTTATATTGTTCTTTTGTTTTTTCGCCAAATTCTAACAGATTTGTTGTAATTTCATCTTTGCTAACAAGCAAGTCTCTAAAATGAGAGCTTAAACCTGTTATAAAAAAATGAGCATCGAAACCTTTGTCGCTAATTTCATTAAAAATTAATAATGCATTTGAAACATCGCCACGAGCAAAAGCATCTGTAAGTTTAAAATAGTATTCATAATCTAAAACATTTAATATTTCTATTACTTTATCAAATGTTATGTTATTTTCGGTAAAACTCCCTATTTGGTCAAATATAGAAAGTGCATCACGCATTCCTCCTTCCGATTTTTGAGCTATAAGGTCAAGGGCTTCTTCTTCGTATTTTGTATTTTCTTTTTCGGCTACATATTTTAAATGATTTGTTATGTCATTTACTTTTATTCTGCTAAAGTCGAAAACCTGACAACGAGAAAGAATTGTAGGGATTATTTTTTGTTTTTCGGTTGTTGCAAGAATAAATATTGCGTGTGCTGGCGGTTCTTCTAATGTTTTTAGAAATGCATTAAATGCTTGTGCCGATAGCATATGTACCTCATCAATAATATAAATGCTGTATTTTCCAATTTGTGGTGGAATACGAACTTGGTCTATTAAATTCCGAATATCTTCTACAGAATTGTTTGATGCAGCATCGAGTTCGTGAATGTTAAACGAGCCTGAATTATTAAAACCTTTACACGATTCGCACTCGTTACAAGCTTCAAAATCTTCGGTTTGGTTTGTGCAGTTTATTGTTTTTGCAAAGATACGTGCACAGGTAGTTTTTCCTACTCCTCTAGGTCCGCAAAATAAATATGCATGTGCTAAATGATTGTTTTTAATAGAGTTTTTAAGAGTGCCGGTAATAGCCCCTTGCCCAACTACTGTATTAAATGTATCTGGTCTGTATTTTCGTGCTGAAACAACAAAATCTTCCATATTGCAAATTTAATAAAAATTACCCGAACCTGTTACTTTTATATTTTTTGTTGCAGGATCTCCTATTAATTTAAAATCGCCCGAACCCGATAAAACCAAGTTTAGTATTGCATCAACATGAAGTTGTATATCGCCTGAACCTTTGGAGCTTACATGGGCTTCTTTAACTTTAAAAGATGCACATTCTATATCGCCCGAGCCTGAGTTATTAAGACTAAAAAGTTTTGCAGAACCTAATAATTTTATATCGCCTGAAGCTTTATTATTTGCTAAAACTTTATTGTAATTTATACTTCCTATTTCAACATCTCCGGAGCCGGATATATCAATATTTAAATCATTAATTATTCCTGTTAACTCTACATCGCCCGAGCCTTCTATGTTTATTGAAACATTTTTTGAGTTTAAGTCTAAATCTATATCGCCCGAGCCTATAGTTTTTAAACTAATTTTTTGAAAATTAAGTTTTTCTAAAGATTCTACATCGCCAGAACCAGATGATTTTATGTCATATAATTCTTTTACAACTATATACACGTTAAATTTATCGGGGTTTATAATACTACCTTTAGTTTTAATTATAAGATTTTTGTCTGTTACACTTATTAATACTTGTTTTTGGTATTCTTCGTTTGTTTCAACAATTACCGATTCTTTATCGCCTTGTTTGATGTAAACATCAATAGAAGAATTTGTTTCTATTGTATTAAATACTGATACTTTTCGGTTTTCTTTTACAATTTTTGTTGTGGGTTTTATTATAAAACTTGAACAAAAAATAAATATAAAACTTATAATTAAAATTCTCATAATTGTTATTTTTTATACTGATACATTATATTCTCTTAAAGCATCGTTTAAAGATGTTTTTAAATCGGTTGAGGCTTTGCGTTTGCCAATTATTAAGGCACAAGAAACATTATATTCTCCGGCAGGAAATTTTTTTGTGTAAGTTCCGGGTATCACTACCGAACGCTCTGGAATTACGCCTTTGTATTCAATTGGTTTATTACCTGAAACATCAATAATTTTTGTAGATTTTGTTATTACTACATTTGCTCCAAGAACTGCTTCTTTTTTAACAAGAACACCCTCTACAACAATGCTTCGTGAACCAATAAAACAATCATCTTCAATAATTACAGGTGATGCTTGCAAGGGTTCTAATACGCCACCAATACCTACGCCACCACTAAGATGTACGTTTTTACCAATTTGAGCACAAGAGCCAACTGTTGCCCAAGTGTCAATCATTGTTCCGGCATCAACATAAGCTCCAATATTTACATACGATGGCATCATTACAACTCCTGCCGACAGATATGCTCCGTATCGTGCAACAGCGTGTGGTACAACTCTTACTCCAAGTTTGTTATATTGGCGTTTTAACGGTATTTTATCGTGAAATTCTAATGGCCCGGCTTCGCTAATTTCCATTTTGTTTAACGGAAAATATAAAACAACGGCTTTTTTTATCCATTCGTTTACTTTCCATTCTCCGTTAACAGGTTCGCTAACTCTAAGTTTACCTTTGTCTAAAAGTTCAAGAACATCAAAAATAGCTTTTTTAACATCATTTTGTTTTAGCAATTCTCTGTTATCCCAAGCTTGGTCAATAATAGTTTTATATTGTTCTATATTTATCATTATTTATTGATGTATTTACTAAAATCAATCGATTTTAATTGGTTTTCTAAAATCTTTTGAATGTATTTTCCTAAGATATCAAATTCTAAGTTTACAACAGTTCCTGCTTCGAAGGTATGAAAATTTGTTATTTCGTAGGTAAAAGGAATTATTGCTACTTGAAAAGAATTGTCTTTTGAGTTTACAACAGTTAAACTAACACCATTAACCGAAACAGAACCTTTTTCAACTGTAATATTTCCAATGCTTTGGTCGTATTCAAAAGTATAATACCAACTACCGTCGGCTTCTTCTACTTTTGTACAAATTGCTGTTTGGTCAACGTGTCCTTGAACAATATGCCCATCGAGAAATGCGTCTGGTTTCATACTGCGTTCAATATTTACTTTTGTGCCAATTTCTAATAAACCTAAATTTGATTTATCAAGGGTTTCTTTAATTGCAGTAACAGTGTAAGTGTTGTTTTCTTTGTCAACATTTACAACTGTTAAACATACTCCATTATGAGATATACTTTGGTCTATCGAGAGATTGTCGACGAAAGAACAAGTGAATGTCATGTGTAAATTTTCTTGTTCTTTTTCAAGTTTTACAACTTTAGCAATTTCTTCTACTATTCCTGAAAACATACTATTTTTATTTAAAAATTAAGTTTCAAAAGTACATTTTTTATGTCATATAAAAAACAATTTTTTATTCAAGTTTAAGATTGCAGTATAAAATCAGAGCTTATGGACTTTAGTAAATATACTTTTAAAAAAAATGAGGTTTTATAATTTCACAAATTTCTTACTAATTCCTCCAATTTTTACAAAATAAATTCCTTTTACAAGTTTACTTATATCTATTGTTATTTTATTGCTAAACAGTAATTTACTGATTACTTCTTGCCCATAAATATCATAAATAATAATATTTTTATATTGTTTATTATTAACAATTATTTGTAATCTGTTTTTTGCAGGATTTGGAAAGATATTAAACATTTTATCTGAAAACCTATTATCATTAATATCTGTTGTATTGCAACTTATGCTTGCGTTCCAACCAGATTCCTCAACACCTCCATCGGCATGAAAAACAAATGTTAATGCTCCTTGTGGATTTGTTGCGGTAATTGTTCCTGGGTTATTTGTTCCACAAAATTTTCCTATTAAACCTGTATTTGTGTTTTCTGCATCATAAATTTCGAGATAATCGTAAATACAATTTGGATCAGCTTCTACACTAAAACTATTAAAATGAGCTTTAATTACAGAATTTAGACTGTTAGGATAAATTGTATAAATAAAATCTTGACCTGCAATATAATTGCCTGTATATCCGGGGTCGAAAAATGTTGCATTACAAGTATAAATGCTTCCGTTTGTCATGGTGTATTCGCAATCAGTATTAACTGTTATATAATTTGTTTTTGTTTCGGTATCGTTGCCCGTTAAGTTAGAAACATATAGTTCTATTGTGTAAGTATCTACGTTATTAAAAACAATTTCAGGATTTTGAGAATTTGCATTTGTTCCGTTTACAAAACTGTATGTTGCAGGAGTAATTGTCCAAGTCCAAGATGTTGGTTGTTTTGTAGATATATCAGTAAATTTAACTGTATCAACAGAGCAGATATTTTGTACATTAGACTCGAATTGAGCGATAGGTTCTTGACTACCAAAGGCATCGGTTGTAAACAAACCTCTGCCATAAGTTGCAACTGTAATAAGGTCGTCGGCATCTCTATATTTTAACATATCGCAACGCACATTCGATAATTCTGTTACAGTTGGTTCCCATTGAGGGTTTGCAGATGATAAATTATCGGTAGTCCAAACTCCTACATCGGTAGCAAGTAATGCTTGATTATAATCAAAAGGATTGAATAAACACCAACGTATAGGCATATCGGGTAAATTCCCTTCTTTGTTTTGCCAAGTATCGCCACCATCGGTAGTTTCCCAAACCGAAGTTAGCCCATAGTTAGCAAAAGTAATTAAAAGATGATTTTCGCTTTCGGCGATATCAATACCTGAAATATAACCATTTGGTAGATTATTGCTTGTGTCAATATTAACAGAAATAGGATTTGTGTTTGCATTGGTTATTTTATACATTTCTCCAGCATATGTGCCTACAAAAATTGTATTGTCGGTATATGGCGATACTTTAATATTACTTGCAGAACTTCCTCCTAAAGAATCAATATTTTTAACTATACCATAATTATGTGCATCAATATCGGAAATTAAAAGTTTATCGCTTTTATAAGAAGAGTATAAAATATCTGTTTCGCTATCATAATCGGCCTGACAAATAAAACCACCACTATTGTCTGAGGTTAATGTATTAAAATTTGCACCGCCATTGGTAGAAATATAGCGATTATTATATACGTATGAAGTAATTTGAATTTGAGGGTTATCTTGATCTATAAAACAAAAACCTCCATCACCACCGGTTGCCTCTATTGTTGAGTTAATTCCCGATTGTGTAAATTTTTGAGTTCCGTTATCTTGCGAGCCTGCAAGAAAATAATTTGATGCAGGTTCGTTTTTTGTGGCACAGGCATAAAATTGTGTTACATTGTAATTTTTATTTTTTGCAATAAAACTTGTTCCGTTATTTCCAACATCATCAGAATAAAACACACCTCCATCGCAACCAAATATTGCTTCGTTATTGTGGTTTGGACGAAACGCCATGGCATGTTGATCGGCATGTACGTAGGTTGCACAAGCACCTGTCCAACATGAAGCTGACTCCCATGTTGTTCCTCCATCGGTTGTTCTGTGTATATCGATTCCTCCTGCTAAAACATAATTTTTATTAGTAGGGTGTACTTTTAAAATTAAGTTATACCATGCTTGCCCACGTGCAAAATCGTCTTCGGAATCTTGACAATTATTATCAAGATGCATAGGCATTGTAATATCTATCCAACTTATTCCGGCATCAATAGATTTTTTAAACCATTCTACATGCACACCGTTTGAGGCAAGAGCATACACGGTATTAGAATCTGATGGTGCACAAGCTAACTCAATTCTTTCGGGAGTTCCTGTGCCGGGTGAAATATCTAACCAATCATCGCCGTTATTTGTTGATTTATAGATATATCCTTCGTCGCCATATTTTCCTTCTCCTGCATAAATATCACCATTTGCAGCAATTTCTACATCAGAAAAATAGTTAATAATTTTTTGTGTCCAACTTGTTCCTTCATCATCAGAAATAAATAAACCTTCGTTTGTAGCAGCAATAATTCTGCTGGTTGATGTAACAACAATTTTTTGTACATAATAAAAATCGCCATTGTTTGTAGATTCTAACTGATTCCATGTAGTGCCTCCATCGGTAGTTTTCCAAATTCCTGCACCTCGTTGCATTTTGTTGCTCCAACCTTCGCCTGTTCCTACATAAAATATGTTTGTATTATTTGGGTCGTAGGTAATATAACTAATAGCAATATTTGCCCAAAAATCGTTTACGCTTTGCCATAAAGATGCAACATTTGTTATATCATTATTGTACCATAAACCACCGGAAACGCTACCTGCCCACACTTTTTTGTTTAGACTGTCGTTGGGGTCAAACATTAAGGCTCGTGTTCTTCCGCCTACATTATTTGGTCCTCTTTCTTGCCATATAACATTTGGTATGCCTGATTTTTGAGATAGTAAGTTTTTTGCATATTTTCTTGCTTTTATTAGTCGCTTAGTTGGCACGTAACCTAATGCAGGATCTACTGTTTTAATAAATTCAAATTCGGCAGATAAATCTGGTCTGTCATATTTTGGAATAAACTGTAAATTAGTTTGCTTTTGATTTTCCAGCTTGTTAAAATAATCTTCTACATACTTATTGTAATTGTGCCCTTTTTGGGTTTTTATTTCAAAAGATAATAAATGTTTTTGTTGTTGAGCAACTGATATTATTGTAGAAATTAACAAAATTGATATGAATAGTTTTTTCATTATTTAGCTTTTTAAATTTTTTATAAAGATACAAATTTATATATAAAGGTTGCTTGTAATATTTTTAATCACAATTGAGATATTGTAAGAAAATAATTAGTAGAAGTTCCTCTTTAGTGTATTTTTTTTTATTTTATGTAAAAAATTTAAGATAAATAATTATATTTACAGCTTCAAACTTAAAAATTAATATAACATGAAAAAATTAACAACAATTATCCTAATCTTTGTTGCAACAATATCAAGTATTTTTGCACAAACGCCAAACAGTTTTAAATATCAAACTGTAGTAAGAGATGCAGCAAGCTATATTATAGCTGACCACAACGTGGGTTTTAAAATTAGCATAATACAAAATGATGCATCAGGAACAACTATTTACACTGAAACTCATGCAGTAACAACCAACGAGTTTGGTTTAGTAAATCTAAATATTGGAGAAGGTACTACTACCGATAATTTTTCTTCAATAGATTGGAGTAATGGACCATATTTTATAAAAGTAGCTCTTGATGAAACTGGTGGAGAAAACTATGTTGAAATGGGTACATCACAATTGTTATCAGTGCCTTTTGCAATGTATGCAAACGATGTGGCAAACAAAGATGATGCTGATGCTGATGCAAGCAACGAGTTAATTAATTCTGCAACATTAAACGGAACAAGTCTAGAAATTACAGATGCCGGTGGAACAAAAATAGTTGACTTAAGCAGTTTAGATCAATCAAATATGAATGTTGATGATAATGATCCTGACCCAAATAATGAGATACAAACAATTGACAA
>CAZRWZ010000058.1:10576-12269 GCA_964603745.1 uncultured Bacteroidaceae bacterium
ATGAGGTTGATGATAATGATCCTGACCCAAATAATGAGATACAAACAATTGACAAAACAGGTAACACCGTAACACTTTCAAATGGTGGCGGTAGTTTTACTGATGAGGTTGATGATAATGATCCTGACCCAAATAATGAGATACAAACAATTGACAAGACAGGTAACACCGTAACACTTTCAAATGGTGGTGGTAGTTTTACTGATGAGGTTGATGATGCAGATCATAGTACAACAAATGAGATACAAACAATTAATAAAACAGGTAGCACTGTAACACTTTCAAATGGTGGTGGTAGTTTTACCGACGAGGTTAATGATGCAGACCATAGTACAACAAATGAGATACAAACCTTATCGTTATCGAATAACAATTTATCTTTAACTAATGGTGGTTCTGTTTCTTTAGGACAATATTCCGATGTATGGTCTAAAAATGGCTCTAATATTTTTTATAATAATGGCTGGGTAGGTGTAGGAACAAGTACCCCATCGGGTAAAATGGTTGTGCAAGGCGATGCAAGTGTTGATCCCGATTCCGCTCTTTTTGAAGTGAAAAATAAAAATGGACAAACAATTTTTGCAGTTTACGATGGTGGTGTTCGTATCTGGGTAGATGATACAGACTCAAAAATAAACACAGACAAAGGTGGTTTTGCTGTTGGTGGTTATAGATTAAATAAAACAATATCAAATGAATATTTAAGAGTTACACCCGATAGTGTAAGAATTTGGATTGATGATACACCTCCAACAGGTTCAAAAATAAATACAGACAAAGGTGGTTTTGCTGTTGGTGGTTATAGGTTAAATAAAACAACATCAAACGAATATATGAGAATTTCACCAGATAGTGTAAGAGTTTATATAGAAGAAAACGATGGCGACAATAGTGGTTTTGCTGTAAGAGGTTTTGATGCAGCAGGTTCTGAAACAGCAGATTACCTTAATATTACAAACGACAGTAGTAGAGTATATGTTGAAGGAGATGGAGGTTTTGCTGTTGGTAATATTGAATCGGGCTCATCAGAAGAATATATGGATATAACTCCTTTAAATTCATTTATTGGTTTTCATAGTGGGTTAAATACAATACCGGCAGGTAGTAATGGAAAATACAATACTTACATAGGACAAGATGCAGGTAAATTAAGTACTACAGGAGCTCACAATATATTTATTGGGCATAGTGCAGGAAGCGAAAGTGCTGGTTTAACAAATAGTTATAATGTATTTATAGGATATGAAGCAGGGAAAAAAACAACAGGTGGTGATAATGTGTTTATTGGAAATCAAAGTGGTTTAAATAATAAAGGAGGAAATAACAATGTGTTTTTAGGAGTATCTGCTGGTGAAGACAACACTACCGGTTATTATAATCTTTTTCTTGGAAATAAAGCTGGTCAGTCTAATACAACAGGATATGATAATGTATGTATTGCTCAAACTGCAGGTTATGGTATAACAGAAGGATATAATAATCTTTGTATAGGTAAACTTTCAGGATATAATGTAGGAAAAGGAAACAATAATATTCTTATCGGATATAAAGCAGGATTTAGAGTAAATAATGGTAGAAGCAATCAACTTTATATTGAGAATTCTAATGTAGACTCAACAAAAGCTCTTATTTGGGGTAATTTTGCTTTAGATAAATTACGTTTTAATGCAAAAGTTGGTATAGGTAGATTTGC
>CAZRWZ010000059.1:0-12209 GCA_964603745.1 uncultured Bacteroidaceae bacterium
AAATTTTTGATAATTTGATAATAAAAAGCCGCTTTTTTATGAAGCGGCTTTTTTTGTACTAGATCACAAAGTTATAAAATCTGCAAAAAAGCCGCATAAATTCCCGAAAAGCTAAATAGTTTGAGTATAGGGAACTTCTAATAATTATGGTCTGCTGGTAAACGCATAAAAGATTGTTTTTGAACTATTTAAAACAGAATATCCCATTGTAAGTTTGCATTTACAAATGTTAAAATCATAGTTTTATGCTTACTAATTTTTATAACTACCCTATATTTAATTTTTTTCTGATATTGGGTTAATAGAATCGAACTTAGCTTCAATGAAAGATTACTTCTTAACTTAATGCTATTGTTTGTCCATTACACCCAAAATTGTTAATTTTGATTAGAAAACATAGCTTAATACAATTCTACCATATCCAAACGCATCAGAAATTTTATAAACATCATTTTCTAAATACCGCATATATTCCATATAGAAACGGCTATATTGCAATACAAATCCGTAACGTCCTATAAAATTTAGGTGTTCATAATCGCCATAATAGAACCTATAATTATTTTCTCCAAAAGTAATTAAACTACCTTCAACAGTTCCATCTCTAAACATAAAACTTGACATTGCTTCGGTAAAAAAATATAACTGAAATTTTCTGTTTAACTTGTTGTTTAAAAAGTTTATTTGTTCTTGTGCCGATTTTTCTCTTATTCGTTTTGGAATAATTTTTTTTCTGAAATGATTTAGTTTTGCAAGGTCTTCAACTTTTAAATTATGTTTGTATTTTGGGTTTGCAATACCATAAAAATTCATGTAAGTATCGGTATATCTACCAATTTTAAACCTAAACCCCAATTCCATATAATTATAAATTGTTCCAATGTGCAGTTTGCTAAATCCATGTAGTTCGGTTATATGAGTAGTGGCAGGAATTTCTTGAATAAATTGCATCTCATAATCTAACATTAAACCATTATTTAATTGATTATCCCAACCATAAACCAGAGGATTGTCTATCATTTCATGAACAGTATTTTGTGCTTCTTTTCCAAAAGCGGTTGGACCTTGTACTCCAAAAAATAGTCTGGAAACTAATTTTCTACCTTTCCAAAAATTATTAGAATATTTAGCGTATGTTAAATATAGCAGGGCTGTATAGGGTCTATCGCTGGTATCTAGCTCTGCAATTTTAGTGTTTTTTGGTGTAAACATATCTTGGCTTATAGCCAAACTAAAGTCTTTGTATGGAGTATCTTTTATTCCTAAAAGTATTAAATCGGCAAACTTATTATTAAATATATGATGTGCAAATTCAATATTTACTCCGTCAGAAAAATTTCTATCGGATTGAAACCAATATGTAAACAAATCGTTTGCTTGATTTAATTTAACAAAATGTATCTGCCTGTAATTTAGCGAGGTATCTGTTTGTGATTTTACACTAAAAGAATACAAAAATAATATAGTTATTGCAAGATAGAATAATTTCATTAGTAATAATTATTGTTGTTTATTGGTTTATTTCATGTGGTTAAACATAAGTTTTTGCATTTGCTCTTGTAATTCTTTTGCTTTTTTGCCTGCTATTTTTGCAAAATTTTCGGTATTATCGGCAAAAATAATTCCACGACTTGAGTTAACTAACAATCCACAATTTTTATTCATACCATATTTGGCAACTTCTTCTAAACTACCACCTTGAGCTCCTATTCCAGGAACTAATAAAAAATGTTCCGGTATTATTTTTCTTATATCGCTAAGCATTTCGGCTTTTGTTGCACCAACTACGTACATCATATTTTCTTTTGTTCCCCATTTTGTTGATTTTGTAAGCACATGTTCAAATAAGCGTTTACTTTCCTTATCTTCAATAAATTGAAAGTCGAAAGCTCCTTCATTAGAGGTTAAAGCCAAAAGAATTACCCATTTATTTTCATAAGTCAAAAAAGGGCTAACACTATCTTCGCCCATATACGGGGCAACTGTTACACTATCAAAGTTTTGATTTTGAAAAAATGCTTTTGCATACATTTTAGATGTATTACCAATATCGCCACGTTTTGCATCAGCAATTATAAAAATATCGGGATAGTTTTCTTTTATGTATTTTACTGTTTTATCTAAGGAAATTAATCCTGAAATGCCTGTACTTTCGTAAAAAGCAAGATTTGGTTTATATGCAACAGTGTATTTTGCAGTGCTATCAATAATTTGTTTATTAAACTCAAAAACAGGATCTTCAAGTTTTTTTAAATGATTTGGGATTTTTTCGATATCGCTATCTAAACCAACACATAAAAAACTTTGTTTTTTATTTATATTTTCAACTAATTCTTTATAAGTCATTTTAAATAATCTATTTAATCCATTCCACTTTCTTTTAGGCGTTCGGCATTTTCTGCCATTTGTAGTTTGTCAATAATTTCTTGAATATTTCCATCAATAATTGAAGGCAAATTATACAAAGTTAAATTTATTCTATGGTCTGTAACCCTGCCTTGTGGCCAATTGTAAGTTCTAATTTTTGCAGAACGGTCGCCGGTAGATACCATAGTTTTTCGTTTAGATGATATAGCGTCAAGATATTTCTGATATTCTAAATTGTAAAGTCGAGTTCTTAATTCAGCCATTGCTTTATCAAGGTTTTTTAACTGCGATTTTTGATCCTGACAAGTAACTACAATACCCGATGGTTCGTGAGTTAAACGAATAGCAGAATATGTTGTGTTTACCGATTGACCACCGGGACCCGACGAGCAATAAGTATCTTTTCTAATATCAGAAGTATTTAATTCAATATCAAATTCATCGGCTTCGGGCAAAACTGCAACCGATGCTGCCGATGTGTGAATACGACCTTGTGTTTCGGTTTGTGGCACACGTTGCACACGATGAACACCCGATTCGTATTTTAAAACGCCATAAACGCCATTGCCTTTCACTTCCATTACAATTTCTTTGTATCCACCCGCAGTTCCTTCTGCAATGTTTGTTACAGATGTTTTCCAACCTTTACTATCGCAAAATTTAGTGTACATTCTAAATAAATCTCCAGCAAAAATACTTGCTTCGTCTCCACCTGTTCCGGCTCTAATTTCAAGAACAGCATTCTTGTCATCTTCGGGGTCAGAAGGTATTAGCAATAATTTAATATCTTCCTCTAAAGGGGCAATTTGGCTGTTTAGTTCTTCTAATTCCATTTTAGCCATCTCTTTCATTTCTTCGTCTGTTTCTTCAGACAATATTTCTTTAGAAGATGCTATATTTTCAAGTATGTTTTTATATTTTTTATATGCTTCGATAATTGGCTCTAAAGATTTATACTCTTTGTTGAGCTTAACATATCGTTTCATATCAGTGATAATTTCAGGGTCAGTTATCAACTCCGAAACTTCTTCAAAACGAAGTTTAACTCCTGCTAATTTATCTAATATCATGTTTGCCATAATCTAAAATCCTTTTTTTAATATACAAATTCTCCGTATTCGCTTTTTATTGTAAGTTTTTTGCCAGAATGGTTTTCACATCTACCAATTATTTTTGCTTCAATATTAAATTCTTTAGAGATATTAATAATATCGTTAGCAAATTCTTTTGGTAAATAAATTTCAAATCGGTGTCCCATATTAAAGACCTTATACATTTCTTGCCAAGGAGTATCCGATTCTTCTTTTATTATTTTAAATAGCGGAGGAATATCAAACATATTATCTTTAATAATATGTAAATCATCAATAAAATTCATAATTTTTGTTTGTGCACCACCAGAACAGTGTATCATTCCATGAATTTTATCTCGCATTTGGTCAAGTATTTTTTTAATAACCGGTGCATAAGTTCTTGTTGGCGACAAAACCAACTTACCGGCATCAATTCCAAGATTTTCAATTTTATCTGTAAGTTTGTAACTACCCGAATAGATTAAATCTTCTGGTATTTCGTTATCGCAACTTTCAGGATATTTTTCTACAAGATATTTAGAAAATACATCGTGACGAGCAGAGGTTAAGCCGTTGCTACCCATGCCACCGTTATATTCCTTTTCGTATGTTGCTTGTCCATAAGAAGATAGTCCGATAATTACATCTCCGTCGGATATTTTTTCGTTAGTTATAACATCTTTACGTTTCATTCTGGCTGTAACAGTGCTATCAACAATTATAGTGCGAACTAAATCTCCTACATCAGCGGTTTCTCCTCCGGTTGAGTATATGTTCACACCTTTTTCTTTTAGGTCATTTAAAAGTTCATCTGTACCATTAATTATTGCAGAAATTACTTCGCCGGGTATTTTATTTTTGTTTCTTCCTATTGTTGATGATAACAAAATATTATCGGTTGCTCCAACGCATAATAAATCATCTATATTCATTATTAAAGCATCTTGTGCTATGCCTTTCCAAACCGACAAATCTCCTGTTTCTTTCCAATACATATATGCTAAAGAGGATTTTGTTCCTGCACCGTCGGCGTGCATTATATTGCAATATTCATTATCTCCTGCAATAATATCAGGTATTATTTTACAAAATGCGTTTGGATATATTCCTTTATCAATATTTTTGATGGCATTATGTACATCTTCTTTTGATGCCGATACTCCACGTTGATTGTATCTAAAATTATTATCGCTCATTAGTAATTCTTTTATACGAAAAAAACGCTCCTATTTGGAACGTTTTTTTCTTATATTTTAATAAACTTATTCGTCTATTTCTTCTTCTATTTCTTCTTCTTTATTTCCTTCGCCAGGACCACTCATACTTGGTTTTGGAATATAATCTGTTTTTAATACTCTAAACTCTGTTCTACGGTTCATTTGATGTGCAACCTCTTGTTCTTCTACGGTAGATAATTTTTTAATAAAACTTTCTGTTAGAACATCGCCTGGTTGCAAGAATTCGTATTTTTCGGCAGATGCTGTATCAACAACTGCGGGTTTAGTTTCTCCATAACCTTTTGCCTCTAATCTATCGGCATCTATACCTTTACGTATTAAATAATTAACAACATTTTCGGCACGACAATGAGATAGTTTATCGTTTGAAGCATCAGTGCCTCTAAAGTCTGTATGTGCTGATAATTCAATAGTTATTGTTGGATTATCTTTTAATGTTTCAACTAATTTATCTAATTCAACAAAAGACTCTTGTTTTAAATCACATTTAGCATATACATAAAATACATTATCAATTTTTATTGTATTGATAATTGGAGCCATAGGTATATCGTGTTTAAAATCTTTATCTACTTCTATTCCTTTAGTAGATTCAGAAGTTTTACCTTTTAAGAAACCTTCTTTTGTTGTACTAATTTGATAGTCTGTATTAACTTTTAATTTGAATTGATAAGAGCCATCGGCTTCTGATAACATTTCTTCATTTGTAACATTTTTTCCGTCAGAGCCAATAAGTTTAACAGTTGCACCAACAACAGGAGCTTTGGTATATTCGTTATAAACAATACCTGATATTGTAAATTGTAGTTCAGGTAATATAAATTCATAAACATCATCTCCACCTTTTCCACCTTTTCTTGTAGATGTTAAATAGCCTTTTTCTTTTTCTCCTTCAAAAACTATCCCAAAATCATCAGCAGAAGAATTAATAGGAGATTTCATGTTTTCAATAGACCATTTATTACTTTTTTCGTCTTGTTGTGCTTTAAAAATATCTAAACCACCCATTCCTTCGTGATAATCAGAAGCAAAATATAATTCGCCATTAACTCTTATGTAAGGAAACATTTCATCACCAGGAGTGTTAATTTCTGGACCTAAGTTAATAGGCTCGCTCCAAGGTTTGTTTTTCTTTGCTCGTTTAACAACCCAAATGTCCATTCCACCATATCCGCCTGGTAAATTACCTGCAAAATAAAGTGTTAAATCGTCGCCTGTTACAGCAGGATGCCCCACAGACAGGCTGTCCTTAGAGCCTTTGATATCAACCATTAATGGTGTTCCAAATGAAGCACCTCTACGTTGAGCAAAGTATATTTGGCAACCCATTACTTTTTTCTTTTCCACTCTACATCTGGTAAAATATAGGCTACTACCTTTTAGATTTAAAGAAGAAGCTCCCTCGTCGTCGCTTGTGTTTACAGGCTCTCCGATAGAATTTGGTGTTGACCATTTTCCTTTACGATCTCTTGTGGTCATATAAATATCGTTAAAAGCTTTACCAGTTGCTTTGTTTATAACAGCTCCTTTAGAACTTGTTCTGTTTGATGAGAATAAAACAACTCTAAAATCTTTTTTCCCAAAAAATGGGCAAAAATCATCTTCGGGAGAATTCATCAAAGGTATATTTTCTACTTTGTATCTTGTTGGGCTAGCAAGCCAATCAGATGCCATTTCACATGATTTTACTCCTATCTTACCTCTTTTGTCGCTAGGAACAAGTTTTTGATAAGTTTTGTATTCTTTTATCGCATCTTCAAATTTACCATTTTTCTTTTTGGCATCAGCTAAATAAAGCACAGCTAAAGGATCTGGATATTTTACTTTTATTGCTTTTCTAAACCAAAGTTCGGCAGATTTAGGGTTATTCATATTAGAATAACATACAGCAATTCTGTATACAATCTCAGCTTTTTTTGCGTTATCTTTACATTTTGAATATGCTACCTTATAAAGGTCTATAGCCTCTCCATATTGTTCATATTCATACGCAACTACAGCTTTTTCAAGCTCTTTTTTTTGTCCATAAGACACTAATGTAAGTGCAAATATTACACTTAAAAGTATTAACTTCTTCATTATCATAGTAATATATTATTATAACATGTTAATAGCCTGTAAAAATAACTAAATTTTTTTACTTTAAAAAATTAGATTTCACTTGACTGATAAGTATTTTAAATTATTTCAACTTTATTTTGTTAATTTATAGTAATTTTTTAGTCAGAAAATTCTAAATATAATCATTACTTTTGTCATAAATCAACGAAAGATTATGAAGAAAATTATTTTAGGAGTGTTAATTTTGGTTAATATTGTTTCTAATGCTCAGCTTAGCCGAAAAGATTATATTAAAAAATATTATAAAATAGCTGTTAGAGAAATGTACGAAACCGGAATTCCTGCAAGTATTACTCTTGCTCAAGGTATGTTAGAATCTAACAATGGAAACAGTATGTTAGCTGTAAAAGCAAATAATCATTTTGGTATAAAATGTCATTCGTCGTGGAAAGGAAAAAAAGTTTATAAAGATGATGACAAAAGACACGAATGTTTTAGAAAATATAAAACGGCAGAAGAATCTTATATAGATCATTCTAAATTCTTGGTAAATCAAAAGAGATATCAATTTTTGTTTTCATTAAAACCCGGTGATTATAAAGGCTGGGCAAAAGGTTTAAAAAAAGCAGGTTATGCAACTAACTCAAAATACCCCGCTTTATTGATTAAACTAGTAGAAGATAATAAGTTATACAAATACGACAAAATGGATTACAAAGATTTTGAAAAAGAATATAAAGAAGAAAAGCAAGAAGAGTTAGTTGCCGAACAAGAAGAAACGCAAGAAGGTGATGAGTATATAATTAAAAAACGACCAAAACCAGTTGAAGATTATAAAATACAACTTGGCTACGAAATTAAAACAATCAACAGAGTTAAATATATTACGGCAAAACAAGGAGATACTTTTAAAAAATTGGCGAAAAAAATTGGTAAAATAACTTGGGAGTTACCTAAATACAACGAACTTCCTAAAAATGCCAAATTAAAATCCGGACAAGTTATTTATATTCAACCAAAACGTAATAAAGCCGCATTCGGAAATAATTATCACATTGTTGGAAATGGAGAATCAATTTATACAATATCGCAAATGTATGCTGTTAAAACAGAAAGCATTAAAAAGATTAATGGTTTTTCGAGTAATTATAAAGTTAAGGTAGGCGAAAAAGTTTGGCTAAGAAAGAAAAAATAGCTAACTTTATTGTTAAATTATAACTCGGTATTATTTGTTATTTTTGTTTAGTATAGGTAAATAATTAATCTATAAATGATTAAAAAAACATTCTTAATATTTATTGCATTTGCAATATCAATGCAAACCTCTACAGCACAGTTGGCTAACGAAATCGCTAGTTTCCAGTGGAATAAGCCTAATGGATTACCCTATATTAAAGGATACTCTGCCAATTACAGCGTTGATGTTTTTACTAAGATAAACAAAAATGAATATGCATTTTTATCGAAAACCGAAAAAAAGATTTTAGTTTTTAATATAAATTCCAATAAAAAAACAAAAGAAATTTTATTGAATTTTTCGCCTGTTGATTTTGTTTTTTCTAACAATAAATATTTTATAGCCGGACATAAATATTTTTACACTTTAGATATCGATGGTAAAATAATTACAAAAAAAAACATAAGAAACGATATAATTTTTACCGAGTCTATAAAAATAATAAATAACAAAGCATATATTACAACACCAAATCAATTTACCTATAGTTTTAATAAAAACGGGAAATTAATTAAACATTCGGGTATTATATTAAATATAAACACTTGGGCAAAAATTGAAAAAATTAATAAATCCTCATTTAATATTAAGATATTAAAAACAGGAAGAAAAAGTTTTGTCACAACAATAACTACAAATGAAAATTTGGGTACTGTTAAAATTATTGGACAAATAAACAATAATTTAATTATAGAGAAACAAGTTGTAACTCAAGAAGTTCCTCTGAAAGTTACAAGATATATTTGCGTTTTTTCTATTGATAATCTATCAGAAATATCTAAACTTGAGTTACCAAACATTGCCTACACCTACACAAAACACGATATTTTAATACAAGAGAATAATCTTGATTTTTTTATCAGTACACCAAAAAAAGCAAGCCTATTTAAACTAAAATTAGAAAATATTAAAACTAAATCTAATATTTTCCCCAATGAGCTTTATCAATATACATATCATTACAACAATAATCTTGTTAGTATTGATGAAAAAGAATTTATTGAAAACAAACACAACAAAGCAGTAAAAACCATTATAAGTAGAATGCAAATAATTAGCAATGCCGAACCGTATGCTGTTTATAATTGGTCTTGCAATGCAGCAAACATAAAAGATTACGATTGTAGCGGAGTGCATGTAACAACTCCGGATTGGGTACAGCTTGGCGAAAATATTTCTATGCCATATATGTGGGGTGGTTTTTCGTCGTTGGCACAGTTCAATCAAGGTATTATTGATGGCGTTTCGGCAGGAGATTCTTATACAGTAGGAAATGGTTCTGGACCTGGTTGTGCTGTTGGTGTTGACTGTTCTGGCTTTGTTTCTCGTGCTTGGAATTTACCATATAAATATGGAACATCAACTTTACCAAATATTTCTACTGAATATACAAGTTTTAGTCAGCTTTTACCTGGCGATATTGTAAATTATGCAGGTCATCACGTACGTTTGGTACATACATTAAACACCGATGGTTCTTTTCTTTTAATTGAAGCAGCAGCAAATGCTACCGATTGGCGAGTTGGATACAATAATTACACAACTGCCGATTTGCAATTGAGCTATATACCTCGTTATTATAATGATGTAATAGAAGATATTGCTCCACCTACAAGTAGTATAACCGCCAATGATTGGGCAACACAAGATTTTTCGGTTGGGTTTACCGATACTGATGATAATGCTATAAATGAAAAATTCTATCATGTAGCATATTTCGATGGCACTCAATGGCTTGGAAATACGGCAAATGGGTTTTTTCACGATAATTTTCCTGTGGGAATAAATCCACAATGGATACAACTTGGCAGCACATGGACAAATATTTTGGGGACAATAAACCAAAGCGACGAAGCAAATACAAACACAAATATTTATGCTAATGTTTTGCAAACATCAGGGAATATATATTTGTATAAATGGAAAATGAAAATATCGGGAACAGGTACAAATCGCCGTGCGGGTATTTATTTTATGTGTGATGATGCCACTCAAACCCAGCGAAATAATTCATATATGGTTTATTTTCGTGTAGATCAAAATAAATGTCAAATTTACAAAGCCGAAAACAATATAATTGATTTAAAAACAAACAATGATTGTTCTGTAAATGCAAATCAATGGTTTGATGCAACAATAATTTACAACTCAAGCACAGGTAATATAAAAGTTTATAAAAACGATACTTTGGTTTCTTCGTGGACAGACGAAAATCCGTTAAATACAGGGAATTCAATATCGCTAAGAACAGGTGCTGCAAATGTATCTTACGATGATTTTGAGATATATCGTTCTAGAAGCAACAACGAAATCGTAAGTATGGGAGCAAATGCCGATGTGCAGTTTCAAAACCAAAACCCATCTGCACCTGCTTGTTTTATAGAGAGTATTGTTACTGATATGGCAGGTAATTTTTCGCCAATATCTAAAAAATATGTAAATATTGATTGGACAAAACCATTGTTATCAACAATTGCCGACGGACTTTCGGCAGATGAAGATTCTACAATAAATACTTTAGACATATCGGCAAATTGGCAAGCCGGCATTGACGAAAATTCCGGAATAAACGAATATTACTATTGTGTTGGCACAAACTCGTTTAGCGATGATATTATTGCGTGGACAAATAATGCTAACGATATAAATTTTACTGAAACAGGATTTTCATTAAATTTAGGAACAATTTATTATGTATCGGCAAAAGCTGTTAATGCAGCCGGTTTAGTTTCTGATACAATATGCAGCGATGGCAATAAGGTAGTTATATTTATATCTACCGATAATTTAAACATTTCAAATAAGGTGGAAATATACCCGATTCCTGCACAGAATAATATAAATATTGTGTTAAACACAAATTTACATTTATACTCTATTCAGGTTTTTGATATAAATGCTAAAATAATTAATCTTAACATAACAAACATTAATTCAAATAATTACCTTGTAGATACCAAAAACTTATCTGATGGCATTTATATCATAAAAATGGATTTTAAAAATGAAATTATTTCTAGAAAATTTATAATAAAACACTAGAACCCTAATCTGAATTTACAATGAAAAAATTACTTTCAATTTCTATTTTAGCAATTATTTTTTTTGCTTCCTGCTCATCAAAAACTTCTAGTAAAACTGAGGTTAAAACAGCACCCATACAAAATAACAAACAAGTTAATAATGCAAAAAAGATTGTAATAGAAAATAAATCAACGCTTTATGAACTTATCTCTGCAAAAGATACAACAAATAAAAATTTGATTATTTTTATTGACCCGCATGCCGATGGCAAATTTATTGCAAATAAAATTAAAGATATATCGCAGAAATTAAATGCAAATATTATCTGCTTAAATAATGTAGAGAACAATATTCCCAATTATATAGATTTAATTAATAAAGATATTAAAGATTTTTCTATGCAAACATCAATCAATATTGATAAAATATATATTGTAGGGTTTTCTGGTGGTGCAAGAATGGCATATCAATATGCAAATAAAAATAATGTTGAGGGAATAGTTATGTGTGGTGCAGGTTTAGGAAATATGATGGGAAATAATACCGATTTTCCAATTGTATTAATTGCAGGCGATGGCGATTTTAATTTTAATGAGCAGTATTACTCACCATTTTCCGATATTGCAAAAGATAAAAGAATTCTTTCGTTAAGTTTTAAAGGAAAACACGAATGGGCAAACAGCAGTTTAATATTATTTGCTGTAAATTACATAACCGAGAAAAAGTTTGGTTATAATAAATTGATGAACGATTTTTTAGAACTAAAAAATAACAACGAACAATATGCTGCTTTTAAAAAAATAGAAGCAATAAACAAGATTTTTAATACAAGTGAAACCAAAAAAGATTTCGATAATTTTATTTCATCAGAAAATTTTAAAAACTATATAACTAGTTTTGAAAAAATTTTGCAAACAGAACTTGATAGAAATAACCGTTTGGCAAATAGTGTGTTAACCGAAAATTGGAACTGGTGGAACAACAAAATTAACGAAATTGACGAAACAATAAAAATATCGCAAAACCAACTCAAAAAAGCATCTTATCAAAGAACACGAGCGTATTTAGGTATTGTAATGTATTCGGTTACAAATAGAGAAATTAATAATAATGGAAGTGAAAATATTGAAAAATATTTGAAAATTTACGAAAAACTAGAACCTAACAACCCTGATTTAAAAAAGTTTAAAGAAATCTATTCGTATCAAA
>CAZRWZ010000060.1:0-12143 GCA_964603745.1 uncultured Bacteroidaceae bacterium
AAAAAAACTATAACTCCCAACCAATACCTGCTGTAAAAACAAAATCTTCTGGGTCAATACCAATTATTGGTTTTGTATCATAATTATAGTCGATACCTGTTTTAAAATAAAAATCGTTTATAAATTCATATCTTACATTAGCTTTTAAAACTGAACGTAAACGGCTATTTTCTGTAAAACTAGGAAATAAATAAGCACTTGTAAAAAGATCTAAATCGCCCACATCAAAAATATTAAATTCTAAGCCAACTTTTGCCTCGTAACTTTTTCTTGTTGGCACGGTATCAGTATAAACTTCTTTAGAATATGCTGTTCCTATAAAGAAATTTAAATACATTTGATTTGTTCTTAAAATATATTTACCAACACCAAAACTATAGTTACTTCTTAAATCCATATTTTGTTCATTGTTACTATAATAATCGGCATCTATTGCACCAAACAGACCATAATTAAAAAAATATTTTACACCAAATCCCCCATTATTTCTTACTGTTGGCGACACATCACGTTGAGCATTTTGCACGGTGTTATAAAACATTGAAGCACCCCATCTTTGCTTATTGTAACTAGCTTTAATATCTCCATTTAATTGAGACAACTCATTACTTTTTGTATATGAATAACCAAAATCCATAGAAAGTTTTAGTACATCAAAAATACTACCTTTATCTATTTTTTCGAAATAAACTAAATCGTAAATTTTAACAGATTGATAACCTTTTTCATTATCTCTAATTAATACTTTATCGGTAATTGTATCCATTACTAAAACACCAAAGAACCTAGACCCATTACTTAATACAATTCTAAAAGATGTTGTAGAAATTATCTTTTTTACTTTTAACCATTCAATTAAAAAATCCTTATCACTATACTTGGTCTTCATAGTTAAAACACCTTGCTCCATACTCTTTATTTCTCCAACAAGTACGTTATTATCTATTGATATTAAAGTGTCTTTTTGCGAATACGAATAAAACGAGCTAATCAATAAGAAAAATACAACTATTTTATATAAAAATGTTCTCATATTAATATTAAATATCGACAAAGATAAAAAAACAAATATTAATTATTTGATTTATTGGAAAATTATAAAACCTCTTTGGGAGCAAAAAAATAAACAATTTGTTATTGAGATATTATTTGAAATGACCTGTTATTGCAATAATATTTTTAATTCACATCTTATTTGTTATTTTTGTTTCTCGTAAGAAAATAATTAATAGAAGTTTCCTTGAATGAAAAAAGTTTTTTTATACATCTTATTTATTTTTTCAATTTTTGCTTTTTCTCAAGACAATAAAAATAGTGGGTTTCCACACTCAATAGAAATACAAACAGGATATGGCTATATTGGAAAACATTCTGATATTTTAGATTATTATATTACGGGACATGTTTCAAACATAAATATAAATTTTGGTAAAAAACTAAATGGAAATAAATACTGGCATAAATTATATGCTTTCCCGGAAATTGGTCTGGGATATTATTTTGCATCATTAAATAACGAGTATCTTGGTTCGGCACATGCCATCTATTCGTATATTAAACTTCCGTTTTCAAACAAAAAAATGCGAATAAAACCTACATTCGATTTTTCAATTGGGATAACATATATTACTACTCCTTTTGATATTGAAAGTAATTATCAAAACAGAGTAATTGGTACTCATTTTAATGTTTATTTTAAAGCAGGTTTTGGTTTCGATTATAAACTTAACGATAAACTTGTGCTAAATTCTGTAATAGGTGTTAATCATTATTCTAATGCAAAAATTAAAACTCCTAATTTGGGGATAAATGTTTTAAACATTAATTTGGGAATTAAGTATCTTATAAAAGCCCCAGTCATAATAGAAAAAGAATATACAAATACCGATTACAAAAAAAATGAATTCTTAATTGTTTACGGTTCGGGAATAAAAGCTACTCCAAAACCTATGAACAAAAGATATTATGCCTCATCATTAGTTTTTGATTATTATCATCGTATAAGTCAAAAATCTAAATTTGGATTTGGTGTTGATGGTTTTTATGATGGCTCTTTAAGTTATTATTCGTCTGTAGATACAATATGTGAAGTAAAATATGGAACTGATAATTTTTTACTTGGAACTCATCTTTCTTATGCCTTAATATTTAACAAGGTTTCTTATATTTTACAACTAGGTTATTATTTGCACGACAAATTAAACATTAATGGCGAAATATATACACGCATTGGTTTACGAGCTTATGTAACAAAAAGATTATTACTCAATATAACCCTTAAAACTCATTTTGCTAAAGCTGATTTACTTGAAATTGGTGTTGGGTATAAGGTTTTTAGATAAAACAAAAGCGGTTTTTATTAGAAAACCGCTTTTAAATATATATAAAATTGTTTTTATAGGTAACAAATATAGTTAATCTATTTTAAACGAATTGTATTCGTAGAAGTTTATTTCATTAAAGTAACTTTCTTTGTTACAATTGTTCCTCCAAAATCAAATGTTACCATATAAATACCTGACATATTATCAGATAAATCTAGTTCATATTTATTACCATAAGTATGATAATAATTTGCAGAAACTAATCTTCCGGTAATATCATAAACCCTTAAATCTGGATTAATAAACGGCATATCACCTAAGTCTATAGTAATTCTACCTTTTGTTGGATTTGGATATAATTCTATTTTATCTGCATAATTAAATATCTCATCAACTTTAACCAAACAAGCTTTTACTGTAAGGTCTAATGAAATTTCTAAAGGTTCTCCCATCATTTCTGTAGGCGTTTTCCAACCTGTTGAACTTGTAGAACAAACTACTGTGTTAGGACCTGTAGGTCTAGCCCCTGAATAATACACTGCAAATGTATCTTGTGGCTCGCCACTTGTTGCAGAAGGATACTGAATTTTAAATCCTGCATAAAATGATTCGTCAACAGTAACAGGAGGGTCGAAATGTGCAGGAAAAGTAACACCTTGTGTAAAGTCGCTTATATGTTGCACCTTACTTCCTAATACTGCTCCTGGCATACCTGTATTTTCATCAACATCCCAAATATAAAAAACTACTTTATTATAATTGTTAGATGCGTTATAAATTCTACAGTTATTGATATTAATATCTTGCACATTATTAAAAGTATAATTTACAAATTTTTCGGCATAAAATTTTACTTTTTTATAATTATGACCTGGAAAATATCCCCAATTATTTGCTTGAGCACTTAAATGTCGTGCATGATGAGACATTTCTCCTGGTAACATATTTGTTATATCATCACAATAACCATCTTCATCATATGGCCATTGCGAAACAACAACAACATATTGTGTTTTATTTAAAGAATCGGTTGAACCAGCATCATTCCATACTTTTAATGCAACATCGTAATATCCGGGTGTGCTATAAAAAATCTCTGGTGGATATTGACCTGTATAAGTTGCAGGATTTCCTCCTTCAAAAGTCCATTCAAAATACTGTGCATCACCTATTTCCTCGTCAATTGTTTCAAAAGAAACTGAAGAGCCTTGTGGTATTAATCTATCTGTTGTAGCTCTAAATATTGCATGAACATCGGCTAAATTATTTGTGTCTAAAATATGAATATAATCATCTTTAAACATTGTATCTGTACCAAAAGAACTAAAAATTACTAATGTTGCATCGTAATAACCTGGGGCAGCATTATACATTACATTTGCCAAATTACCTGCTCCTGATACATAAATATTATCGTTTGGTACATCAGCACTTTCTAGTATCCATTGAGATGAATCTATCATTGTAGGTAAAGTAGATAAATTTGTATAATTTATTACATCACCGGGTATAATGTTTGTTTGACTTGCAACAAAATCTGCTTTAGGTGTTTCGTCTTCGCCAAGCACATGTATATATTCAACTTTTTCTTCTGTATCTGTTTGACTTGCATCATCATTTACAATAAGTTTAACATTATAATAACCTGCTGTGCTATATGTTATACCTAAAGGATTTTGATCGGTTGATGTTGTTACATCTGCTCCTGTAAATGTCCAATTCCACGATGTTATTGTTCCGCTTGGGCTATTAGATAAATCGGTAAAATCAACCGATTGTCCTATTGCAATTGTTGTAGGTGTTCCCGAAAAATCGGCAACCAATATATTTGTATCAACAACAGTGATATAAGCTGGTTTTGTTTCTGTATCGGAACCATCGGCATTTGCACAAGTTAAAGAAACTTCGTATGTTCCAACAGTTGAATATGTTATTGCAGGTGGTGTTTGTATGTTTGATGATGTTACATCTGCTCCTGTAAATGTCCAATCCCAAGATGTGGGACTTTCTGTGGATAAATCAGTAAATGTTACTGAACTTCCTACGTTTATAGTTGTAGGTGTTCCCGAAAAATCGCAATTTATAGAACCTTCTTCAACAACAGTAATATAAGCTGGTTTTGTTTCTGTATCGGAACCATCGGCATTTGCACAAGTTAAAGAAACTTCGTATGTTCCAACAGTTGAATATGTTATTGCAGGTGGTGTTTGTATGTTTGATGATGTTACATCTGCTCCTGTAAATGTCCAGTTCCATGATGTTGGATTACCTGCGGATAAATCTGTAAATGTTACCGACCCTCCTACGTTTACAGTTGTTGGTGTTCCTGAAAAATCACATTCTAAAGGTGCAACTCCGCCAATAGGTACTTCTTGTTGATATGTCACTCTGTTGTAAGCTGTTACTGTTACGAGTATAGAGCCTGAACTTGGTAAAGCAGGGCTTAAACTTACATTAGCAGAGCCTCCACTTGCATATTCTGTTCCGTATATTACATTGTTTATTGTAATTGAAACTAAAGCTCCCTCTTCGTTACAGTTTACTAAAAAACTTGTAGCTCCACCAGAAGCAGAACTTGCATGTGTAATTGTCATTGATGCAGGTTTTTTTGTTCTAACCATAACCGAAGGGTCACCAAAACAAACCCAAGTGTCAGCCATGTTTTCGCCATCATTATTATATTCATCAATCATTTGACCCCATCCATTTGCAGAAATACCTCCAAATGTTCTTTTTATATTATTAGAATAGCTTTCTACAAGTATGTCATCCATTTCGTCTTGAGCACACATAGGTGCTGCCCATGTTTGATTTATTGTTGATGCAATAATAGCAATTGCTCCTGTTGGATTACCTGAGTTTGTAGCTCTTTGCCATGCTTCGCCAAAACAAGTATGTGAAACAAAATCTCCTGCAACACAAGCAACACTAAATATAAAAGGTAAATGATTATCGTTTGTTAATTGATTAACATGATTATTTGTATATCCGTTAGGGTCAACACTAAACCACATTTGAGTATCTCCATGACCACAATAATTTATTACTCCAACACCGTCATTATTTAAATGTGCCGAAATATCATCTGCATCTGCAGCATCTTGATAAACACTATAAGTATTATTATATCCGTATGTATTTAAGTCTGTTTTTATATTATCTATGTGTTGAATATCTGTTTCGCTATCGTCGCCGCCGCCGCCGCCATCTTCATTAGAAGCTATACCTAATGCGTTTTGCATCCAAGTTTCTGCTTCTGTTACATCTTTTTCGTAATGAATTGTTCTATCAACCTGTGTGGTAACATCGGCTTCTGTTTCTGCAGAAAATCTTCCTACAAAAATATCTATTCTATGGTCATCTCCGGCTAAATAACCGTACATATTATCAGAATCGCCTGATGCTCCATTTGAATGGTCGCTTGCTACTTGACTTGCATCACCAACTAATAGTAGATAACAAAATTCGGGATTGTTACTGTAATAATCTTGTACATAAGTTTTTATTGCAGAAGCTGTGTTGCCCACTGTTGCAACATCTACAATTTTTGTGGCTATACCTTTTTGATTTTTCCAATCAACAAATGGCTGCATTGCCGACATAAATCCAGCATCAGAAATTATTAGCATTTTACCAGGGTGTCCTTCTTCTATTGGAGTATATTTTTCTGAGCTTCCGTAGTTTAAAAAACTTCGTTTATATATTTGAGCAAACTCATCATTTATTTGTTTTTTTTCTGATTTTTGAGTTATAATATTTATGTTGTCAATTTCTCCGTTTGTAAATACACGTACTTTTAAATGTGTGTAAACTCTTAATACTCTAGTTATTGGATTGTATTGAAATGGGTTTATTTTAACAGTTATCCCTCTAATGTCTCTTTGAATAAAAGGTTTGTCTAAACTAAAAAGTTTTTTTGGAAAAAACTCGTTGTTGGAATATTGTTCTCCATAAGTATAAGCAACTGTATTGGGATTAATATTTCTTGTTATAATTCCTTTTGATGGTGCAATATTTATATCTTGAATTTCAATATATTCTTCATCAGATATTTCTACTTGCATTTTTTTATTGTTAGGAATAACAAGTGTGGCTGTAAATTTAGGCACATTAGGAGCTCCTTTAATTTGTAATGTTGTAGCATCTGGGGCTATTAAAATATTTTCTATTCCGTTAGGTGTTTCAACCTCTTTAAAAGAATAATTGTTAACTCGAAGTTCTATAACTGTTTCTAAATTATTAGAACTTAATAAATCAATTTTATTTACTTTTGTCTCAAAATTTGACTGTATTTGAGCATTAACAAAACTTGCAAATAAAAGAACTAATACTAAAAATGTAAATCTCTTCATAACCATATATTTTTTTGATAAATTTACGATATTTTTATGAAAAATGCAAAATTGTAGTGTTACAAACAATAATTACGAGTATAACTATTTGATTTAATTCCGATTAAGTGCGTCTTCTGTGTGTATAGTTTTTATTCTAATTTTTAGTAAAATTTCCTTTTAATAAATAATCAATATTTTCGTAATTGTACGTAAGCTCACAAAAGGATATTGTAAAAGAATCTGTATTGTTATTATTAATATAAACAGATTCGTAATTATTTGTAGGAAACATATATGTCCAACCTGTAAGTGATGAGTGAGCTACATAAACTTTAACCATTTTATTAAGATTATAGCTAAAATCCTGAACTGTTGTGTAAATACCGGATACAGGCATTTCTTTAAAAACAAATTTTAATTTTAAATTAGTTGAACATATTATAGTTTTTTCAAATTCATTATTGTTATTAATATTAGATGTGTTTGATGTAATATTATATGTTATACCATTTTTAATAACGGTGTTATTGTTTATCGTACATGGAACTGTAGTATTATTAAAAGGTACTGTGTATTTAAAATCAACACTTTTAGTATATCCATATTTATTTGAAATAAATGCTTTGAAATATAATACTGTATTTGCCTTTAGATTTGATACTTGTATTTTTTTGCTTTCGCCTTCGATTAAAACTTGATTTGTTAGTATATCCGGATTTTTTAAAGTGTCGTAACAAATACCAGTATATTCAATTATTTCGTTTTCAACTCCAATAATATTTAGATTTATACTCGAAATTTCGTTATTGGTTTCTATTGAAGTAATTGTAATTTTAGGTAAATAAGTATCTTTTTTGCAAGAATAAATAAATATTAACAACAATGAAACGATAAGTATTATTTTATTTTTTTTCATATTAATAGTTATAATAAGTTAAACCAATTGATAAAACAACATGTGTAAATTTACCTAATTCTATATCTTTTGCGTATTTGTATCCTAATTTAGTTGTTATTTCAAAAGATTTATTTAATTTATACACGCTACCTACATACAAAGAAAATCCATAATCAAAACTGTATCCTTCAAATGATCTTTCTGATACTGTTGCAATATTATCGGTGTATTTTATGCTATTAACGCCCGCAAGTAGTTCAATTCCTGCAACAGGGCTAAGTTTTACTGTGTTTAAAAATTTATATTCAAAAATAATGCCTATTGGTATAGAATTAAATTTTTCTATGTGATATTCAGAAGGCAATGCAGTAATAGAGGTTAGGTCTGTTCTAATTGTAAGATAATGCATAGGTTCATCGGTAATATTATAATGAATATAGCCAATTTTTGCAAAAGCTCTAAATTTACTGTATTTATCTAAATATTGATAAGTATAATTTATACCAAATGAAGTATGTGCTGCATATGCAGTTTCGCTAGTAGGGAAATATGTATTTATCTGCAATCCATGTTGTGAAAAAGAGCTAAGACTGAAGCACATTATTAATATTAAAAAGTTTCTTTTCATTATTTTTTTTTAGTTTGTAGAATAATACCAATTATATCACTAAATAGTGTCTGTCTATAAAGTCCAATTTCTGCGTTGTTGTTCAAAATTTAAATCCTCAAATACCTTTGTATTCTGCGGTTTAAATTCCTCACAGGCTTTGAACTCGAATTTTACATACAAATTCTAAAAAAAAGTAACCTAGAAAAGCTATGTGGTTTGAGTATACCTATGCCAATTTACAAAAAAGCAGTTTGTTTATAAACAAACTGCTTTTTATATAATTCTAATTAATTCACTTTGAAAGTATCATCAGCTTTTTCTAAGAAAGCAACAATCTGTTTTGCAGCAGCAATTCCTGCATTAACATTTGCTTCGCCTGTTTGAGCTCCCATTTTCTTTGGCGAAAAGAAAACTCTATCAACAAATTTTGCAGAAAAATCATCTTTTGTATCTGGTGCAATATCAGAAACATATTTTAAATCGCCTCTTTCTTCCATTGCTTTAATCATACCTGCCTCGTCAATAACTTCTTTACGAGCTGTATTGATTAAAGTACCACCTTTTGGCATAGATTTCATTAAATCATAACCAATAGATTTCTTAGTTTTATCGTTTGCAGGAATATGAAGCGAGATATATTGACAAGTAGAATAAAGCTCTTCTTGAGTTGCCAGAACTTTTACTCCGTCGGCTTCAATTACTTCTGCACTAACAAATGGGTCGAAAGCAAAAACTTTCATTCCAAATCCTATTGCTATTTTTGCTACAAGTTTGCCTACATTTCCATATGCGTGAATACCAAGAGTTTTGTCTTTTAATTCAGAACCCGATTTTCCGTTATACATATTACGTGCAGCCATAACCATCATGCCTAAAGCAAGTTCGGCAACTGCATTAGAGTTTTGTCCTGGGGTGTTCATTGCAACAATATTATTTGCTGTTGCTGCATCTAAATCAATATTATCGTATCCGGCACCAGCTCTAACAATTACTTTTAGTTTTTTAGCAGCATCTAAAACCTCTTTATCAGCTTTGTCGCTTCTAATTATCATTGCATCAACATCAGACACAGCCTCAATTAATTGAGCTTTATCAGTATATTTTTCTAATAAAACTAAATCGTATCCTGCTATATCTGCTACATTTTTAACACCTTCTACAGCTTCGTGTGCAAAAGGTTTTTCGGTAGCTATTAATATTTTCATCCGTATCTTTTTTTTATTAATTTTTATTTTCAAATTCTTTCATTACAGCAACTAATGCTTCAACACTTTCTTTTGGCAATGCATTGTATGTAGATGCTCTAAATCCGCCAACAGAACGGTGACCTTTTATTCCAACCATTCCTTGTGCTGTTGCAAAATCTAGAAAATCTTTTTCTAAATTTTTATACTCATCATTCATAATGAAACAAATATTCATTAACGAGCGATCTTCTTTGTTTACAACGGTTGGTTTAAACATTTTATTTCTTTCAATTTCGTTGTATAAAAGTGCTGCTTTTTCTTCGTTCATTTTCTGCACTGCTTCTACACCACCTAAACTATCAATCCATTTTAGTGTTTGAAGTCCAGTGAAAATAGGAACTACAGGAGGAGTGTTAAACATAGATTCTTTCTCTATATGAGTTCTGTAATCTAACATTGTAGGAATATCTCTATCAACTTTTCCAAGAATACTTTCTTTAATGATAACGAAAGTTACTCCCGATGGTGCAAAATTCTTTTGTGCTCCACCATAAATAATATCATATTTAGAAACATCTACCGGACGAGAAAAAATGTCTGAAGACATATCCGCAATTAATGGTACATTAACGTCCATATCGTGCTTAATTTCTGTTCCGTAAATTGTATTGTTAGTTGTGATATGGAAATAATCTGCATCGGCAGGAATTTCGTAACCAGTTGGAATATAGTTGTATGTAGCGTCTTTTGATGATGCTACTTCAACAACTTCGCCAAAAAGTTTTGCTTCTTTTTGTGCTTTGTTTGCCCATGCTCCTGTGTTTAAGTAAGCAGATTTTTTATTCATTAAATTATAAGGTATCATCATAAATTGCGAACTTGCTCCACCACCTAAAAATAATACTTTGTATCCATCAGGGATTTTTAAAAGTTTTTTAAATAAAGCTTCTGCCTCGTCAACAACAGCAACAAATTCTTTTGCTCTGTGCGAGATACTCATTAATGAAATTCCTGTTCCAGCAAAATCTTGTATTGCTTTAACTGTCTCGTCGTATGCTACTTGTGGCAAGATTGATGGTCCTGCATAGAAATTGTGTTTTTTCATACCTTATATTTTTTAGTTTATATTCAGAATCGAAATTGCAACAAAAATACTTAATTTATACTAATAATGATATCAAATTTTTTATGTTTGATAATATGTTTTAGATTAAGTGGCGTTGTAACAACTTGTTATGCGTTTCTCGGCAGACCCTAATTACCATCGGGTAATTATGAGCTAGAAGTTTTTATTTTTTGTCTAAAGTCTAATATCGAAGGTCTTGCTTCTATGCATAACGAATTTTATTCGTAGTTCAAACCTATGGATTTTAGTAGTCCATAGTGGTTTAGCTTTTCTTTTTTAGGATAGTATTATTTTTATTAATATTAATAAGAGTAGTAATTTTTACTTAAAAAATTCTATTGCTCAACAAAAAAATATTTACTTTGCGAATAAATAATAAATATCAAAAATTGAATTTCGAATTTTTTATAGCAAAACGAATATATTTTGACAAAAGTACTGGAAAAAAAATTTCTAAACCAATTGTTAAAATTGCCCAAATTGGTATTATACTTGGTATAAGTATTATGCTAATTTCAATTTCGGTTGCCATTGGTTTTAAACGTGAGATAAGAAAAAAAACTGTTGGTTTTGGTTCTCATATACAAATAATTAACTATGACACTAATAATTCTTACGAAACTGTTCCTATTACAAAAAATCAAGAATTATTAACTAAAATTTATAAAAATGAAAATGTAAATCATATACAATCTTTTGCAACAAAAACGGCAGTATTCAAAACAAATGAAAATGTAAATGGAATTATTCTAAAAGGAATTGATAGCGATTTTAATTGGAAGTTTTTTAAAGAAAATATTATTGAAGGTGATACCTTTAAAATTGAAACTAATGAGCGTTCTAAAAATATTTTAATTTCTAAAAAAACAGCTGCCTTGTTAAATTTAACTGTAGGCGATACAATTCTAACATATTTTATACAAAAACCTATTCGATTTAGAAAATTTGCCATAAGTGGTATCTACGAAACTGGTATGGAAGAAATAGACCGCACTTTTGCTCTTGTAGATATTAAACAAATACAGAAACTAAATAAATGGGAAAAAAATCAAATATCTGGTTACGAACTTAGTATAAACGATTTTGACAAACTAGATGATGTTAAACAAGATATACAAGATATTATTGGTTATGATTATACAAAACAAGGTGGGCTTTTAAAAATTGAAACAATTAAAGAAAAATTTCCAATGCTATTTGATTGGATAAGTTTATTTGATGCTAATGTCTGGATTATTTTAATTTTAATAACTATTGTAGCAGGTTTTAATATGGTATCAGGATTACTTGTTATTATTTTAGAAAATACTCGTATGATAGGGGTTTTAAAAGCAATGGGTAGCAATAATGCTTCAATAAGAAAAACATTTCTTATTTATTCTGCTATGATAATAGGTCGTGGAGTGTTTTGGGGAAATATTATTGGCTTATTTTTAATCTTTATACAAAAATATTTTGGGATTTTTAAACTCGATCCACAGTCGTACTATGTAAGTACTGTTCCTGCATATTTTACACCATTATATTTTACATATTTAAATATCGGAGTTGTTGTTGTAACAGTATTAATGCTAATTGTACCTTCATTTATTGTATCCAAGATAACTCCTGTTAAGGCTATAAAATTTAATTAGAGCTTGTCTATAAAGTCCGATTTCTGCGTT
>CAZRWZ010000061.1:0-12127 GCA_964603745.1 uncultured Bacteroidaceae bacterium
TTTTGTTTTAAACAGTTCAAAAACAATCTTTTATGCATTTATCAGCAGATCCTATTTTGGAACTCGCCTAATAGTTTGCAGCTCACATTTTATTCAGTATATTTGTTTTTTTTTAAACGAATATAAGTCCTCTTAGGATTATATCTTATTATGCGTATTTTAAGTTTAATATTTCTTGTTATTTTGTATTTTGCAGGGTTTTCGCAAACTGCACCTAATAGATATTGGGTTAAACTAAAAGATAAAAATCATAACGAATATAGCATCAATAATCCAGAACAATTCTTATCGCAAAGAGCAATTGATAGGCGAAACAGACACAATATTGCAATAGTAGAAAACGATTTGCCTATTACAAAAATTTATATTGATAGTATTGAACAATTAGGAGCAAGTATAATTTTAAAATCTAAATGGTTTAATGCTATAACCATAGAGCCAAATAATAGTAACGTATTAAACGCTATAGAAAATCTTAGCTTTGTAGATTCTATAGAATATTTTACAGAAACAAAAAAAGCAAGCGATACAAATCAAGAAAAATATATAAATAATTACTATAGCTATGGAAACGCTTATAATCAAATACATATGCACAACGGGGAAATATTGCATAATATGGGATTTAGAGGAGAAGGAATGTATATTGCAATTATTGATGCCGGCTTCACTAATGTAAATACCCTTGATGCATTTAAACCTCTTTTTTATGACGATAAAATTATAGCAACTCGCGATTTTGTAGATGGCGATAATAATGTATATCATGGAAACACTCATGGGCAAATGGTTTTATCAACAATTGCATTAAATTTGTCAGGCGAAATGGTTGGCACAGCACCCGAAGCAAGTTTTGTTTTGTTACGCTCAGAAAACGGAGCAACAGAATATAAAATAGAAGAAGATAACTGGGTTTCGGCAGCCGAATTTGCCGACAGTATTGGTGTTGATATAATTAGCACATCTTTAGGTTATAAAACTTACGATAACTCTGCTCAAAGCTATACTTATGCCGATATGGATGGCAAAACTTCAAGAATTAGTATTGGTGCTGATATTTGCTCATCAAAAGGAATAGCTGTAGTAGTAAGTGCCGGTAACGAGGGTTCATCTTCGTGGCATTACATTACTACACCTGCCGATGCCCATACAGTTTTAACAATTGGAGCGGTAAACTCTTCGGGTTATATTGCAGGTTTTAGTTCAAAAGGACCTAGTGCCGATGGAAGAACAAAACCTGATATTGTAGCAGTAGGTTCGGCAGTTACTCTTTTAAGCACAAATGGAAATATTACAACAGGCAACGGAACATCTTTTGCTACACCAATAATTGCAGGATTAGTTGCTTGTTTGTGGCAAGTAAATCCGAAAATTAGCAATACCAAACTTTTTGATGTAATAAAACAATGCAGCTCTAAATATGAAAACCCCGATAATGCTTACGGTTATGGAATTCCTGATTTTTATAAAGCATATACATTAATAAAAACAGATATAATTTCTAATCAAGTTTATCTAAATTCTGAAAATCCTTTTAATAACGAAATAAACTTTGTTGTAAAATCAGTTAATGAAGAAAATATAAGAATAATTTTTAGCGATATTCTTGGCAGAATTATTTATTCAGACCAAAAAAAAGTTTATGCAAGTTCAATAAATAAATTTAGTATTAATGATATTTTGCACTTAGCCAAAGGTATTTATGTGCTTAAAATTTATCATTCAAATAAAGAGTATGAATTTAAGATGATAAAAAAATAAGTTTTCTTGTTTTTTTTCGTCTATTACAAAAAAAAATAATATTTTTGCACAGTCTTTTAAGAGATGCGAGCGTAGCTCAGTTGGTAGAGCTATAGCCTTCCAAGCTATAGGTCGCGAGTTCGAGTCTCGTCGCTCGCTCTAAAAAAGTGAATGCCACTCAATTTTGAGTGGCATTTTTTAGTTTTAAGAGAAACTCTTTAAAAATTTATTAGATTACCTTAAGTTTTTTCGTTAATTCAAAATAAAAACTTGAAATTAAAACTAAAATTTGTAAATTGCAGATATTCTAATATTCTATAATATGGTTAAAATATTACAAAGCGAATTATCATTACTTAATCAATTTATTGTTGAAATACGTGATGTTGAAATTCAAAAAGACAGTTTGCGTTTTCGTAGAAATCTCGAAAGAATTGGAGAAATATTTGCTCTTGAAATAAGCAAAACACTAAACTACAAAAATATAGACGTTCAAACCCCACTTGGCATTGCTCCATCAATGATTTTAGACGACAATATTGTTTTAGGCGTAATTTTACGTGCAGGCTTACCCTTTCATAATGGGTTTTTAAATTATTTTGACAAAGCCGAAAACTCATTTGTAACCGCTTATAGAAAATATAATAAAGACGAATCGTTTGATATTAAAATTGAATATATTTCTTCGGCAGATATTGAAGATAAAGTACTTATACTTGTTGATCCTATGCTTGCAACAGGTTCTTCAATGGTTTTAACATATCAAGCTTTACTTGAATATGGTAAACCAAAACACGTGCATATTGTAAGTATTATTTCGAGTGCCGAAAGCATTGAATATCTGAAAAAGAATTTAATTGGCACAAATAATACAATTTGGACAGGAGTTATTGATGAAGAATTAACAGTAAAATCGTATATTGTACCCGGTTTAGGCGATGCAGGCGATTTAGCTTATGGTAATAAATCTTAATTTTTGATGGCAGAAAATACACAATATACACAATTCGAACTATCTAAAGAGTTTCTAGTAAACCTAAAAAATTTAATAGAACTTGATGATAATAAAGCAATTAAAACCCTACTTAAAGAGTTGCATGCTGCCGATATTGCCGAAATTTTAAACGAGCTAAAATCTGAAGAAGCAAAACTTGTATATCTTAATTTAGAACACGAAAAAGCTGCCGATGCCCTATCTGAACTAGAAGATGATGTTAGAGACAAGTTTTTGAAAGTTTTGCCAAGTGAAGTAATTGCCGAAAAATTTATAAAAAATCTAGAATCTGATGATGCTGCCGATATAATTGGCGATTTGCCCGAAGATAAAAAAGCAGAGGTATTATCTAACCTCGAAAATATTGAGCAAGCCGACGATATTATAGACCTGTTGAACTACGACGAAGATACAGCTGGTGGATTAATGGCAAAAGAGCTTATTGCAGTTAACGAAAATTTAAGTGTAAGACGTTGTATTATTGAGCTTAGGGCACAAGCCGAATATGTAAAAGAAGTTTATTATATTTATGTTGTTAATGATAATAATAAATTAATAGGAACACTTTCCTTAAAAAAATTACTCTTAGCATCAACAGATTTAATAATAAAAAACATTTGTAATACCGAAGTTATTTCGGCTAAAACATCAGATGATGACGAAGAAGTAGCTCAAACAATGAAAAAATATAACCTTGTTGCTTTGCCTGTTATTGACGATATTGGGCGACTTACAGGGCGTATCACAATTGATGATATTGTTGATGTAATTACCGAAGAAGCCGAAAAAGATTATCAAATGATTTCGGGTTTAACCGAAGATGTGGAATCGGGCGATACGGTTTTTAAACTCACAAAAGCTCGTTTGCCATGGCTATTAATTGGCTTAGTAGGTGGGATTTTTGGTGCAGGTATAATTGGTCATTTCGAAGGTGATATAATGAAATATGCAGGACTTGCCCTGTTCTTGCCTTTAATTGCTGCCATGGGAGGTAATGCAGGAGTTCAATCATCGTCAATAGTTGTGCAGAGTTTAGCCGCTAACAATGCTGGTTTAGACACAATTGGAATGAAATTATTTAAAGAATTAAGTGTTGCTATCATCAATGCATTGATATTATCAGCCTTAATATTTTCTTATACATTTTTCTTTCACGAATCAATACATTTAACTCTTTCAGTAAGTATTGCACTGTTTTCTGTTATAATATTTGCTTCCATTTTCGGAACATTTGTTCCATTAATTTTAGATAAATTAAAAATTGACCCAGCTCTTGCAACAGGCCCTTTTATCACTACAGTAAACGATATTATGGGACTGCTAATATATTTAAGCATAGCACGAATTATTTTCGGATACTTTTAAATTTAGAAAAACAACAATTAAATGGCATTAATTAATTCAATAATATCGTGGTTTAATATAAAAAGGATTTCAAAAATAGAATTGATGGAGAAATTTCCTCAAGAAGTTCAAATTGAAACATTTATAAGATTAATACAAGCGGCAAAAGATACAGAATGGGGTAAAAAATATGATTTTGAAACAATAGATTCTATTAAAGATTTTCAAAATAGAGTCCCAATTCAAGAATACGACGATGTAAAACCATATATCACTAAATTAAGAGAGGGAGAAAAAAATATTTTGTGGCCAGGCGAAATAAAATGGTTTGCAAAATCATCTGGCACAACCAGCGACAAAAGTAAGTTTATTCCTGTAAGCGAACAATCGCTAGAAGATTGCCATTTTAGAGGAGGAAAAGATGTTATTGCAATTTATTCTAATTTATTTCCTGACAACGGTATTCTTTCGGGAAAAACTTTGGTTTTGGGCGGTAGCCATCAAATAGACAATTTTAATAACCACTCGTATTATGGTGATTTATCGGCTGTTATGATTGAAAACCTTCCTTTTTGGGCAAAGTTTCTTCGTTCGCCAAGCCACGAAGTTGCATTACTTGCCGATTGGGAAGAGAAAATAGAAAAAATGGCTGACGAAGCTATTCAAGAGGATATTACATCTATTGCAGGCGTACCATCGTGGACACTCGTTTTGCTTAAATATATTTTAGAAAAAACAGGTAAAAATAATTTGCTTGATATATGGCCAAATTTAGAGTTGTTTGTTCATGGTGGTGTAAGTTTTAAGCCATATAAAAAACAATTCGATAAATTAATTATAGGTAGTAAACTACGATATTTAGAAACTTATAACGCCTCGGAAGGATTTTTTGCAATTCAAAACGATTTAAATAGCAATGATATGATGTTAATGCTAGACTATGGTATTTTTTATGAGTTTCAAGATGTTGATGATTATTTTGCACAAAACAATAAAACAATTACAATTGAAAATGTTAAACTAAACAAAAACTACGCATTAATAATTACTACAAATGGAGGTTTGTGGCGTTATGTAATTGGTGATACAATTATGTTTACTAATAACAACCCATATAAAATTAAAATTACAGGTAGGTTAAAACATTATATAAACACTTTTGGCGAGGAGCTAATTATCGATAATGCTGATAAAGCAATTGAAATTGCTGCAAAAAAAACAAATTCAGAAATAAAAGAATATACTGCCGCACCTGTTTTTCCTTCCGATAATAATTTAGGGGGGCACGAGTGGATTATTGAATTTGAAACAAAACCTACAAATATCAACTTTTTTGCCGAAGTTTTAGATAATGCACTAAAATCGGTTAATTCTGATTACGAAGCAAAAAGATACAAAAATTTATCTATTGCGATGCCAAAAGTTCATATTGCAAAGCAAGGTTTGTTTTACGATTGGATGAAAAATAGAGGTAAATTAGGCGGACAAAATAAAGTTCCACGATTGGCAAATAACAGAATTTATATTGACGAACTAATTGAGCTTAATAAGGTAAGTTAAATTTCTTTTCAAGTTTAAACGTCCCTAACATCTCACAATATTAGCCCCAAGAGCATTTAATCTTTCATCAATATTTTCGTAACCACGATCTATTTGTTCTATATTATGAATTTTGCTTGTTCCTTCTGCCGAAAGAGCAGCAATAAGCAAAGCTACACCGGCACGAATATCGGGTGAAGTCATTGTTGTGGCACGTAGTTTTATTTTGTTATCTAAACCAATTACGTTTGCACGATGAGGATCGCAAAGAATTATCTGTGCTCCCATATCAATAAGTTTATCTACAAAAAACAAGCGGCTCTCAAACATTTTCTGATGAATAAGAACACTACCTTTTGCTTGAGTTGCTACAACTAAAAAAATTGATAATAAATCGGGGGTTAAACCCGGCCAAATGGCATCGGCAATTGTCATAATAGAGCCATCAATAAAACTTTCTATTTCGTAATTTTCTTGTGCCGGAATATAAATATCGTCGCCAATTCTTTCAAGTTTAATACCTAAACGCTTAAAAGCATCTGGAATTAAGCCAAGCTCATCGTAAGCAACATTTTTTATTGTTATTTCTGATTTTGTCATTGCAGCTAAGCCAATAAAACTGCCTATTTCAATCATGTCAGGCAAAATACGATGTTCGCAACTATGTAGTTTTTCTACTCCTTTTATTGTTAATAAATTAGAGCCAATTCCCAAAATATTAGCTCCCATAGAATTTAGCATTTTGCATAATTGCTGAATATATGGTTCGCAAGCAGCATTATAAATTGTTGTTTCACCTTCGGCTAGAGTAGCTGCCATAACAATATTTGCAGTACCAGTTACCGATGCTTCATCTAAAAGCATATAAGCTCCTTTTAGTTTTTTGGCAGATACTTTAAACAGGTTATTTTTTCTGTCGAAATTAAAATCGGCACCAAGTTTCTGAAACCCAAAAAAGTGAGTGTCTAATCTACGACGACCAATTTTATCGCCACCGGGTTTAGAGATATATGCTTTGCCAAAACGAGAAAGTAAAGGTCCAACAATCATTATAGAACCTCGCAAACCACCACCTAATTCGGCAAATTCGGCAGTTTCCATAAGTGATAAATCTATTTCGTCGGCTTTAAAACTGAATTTTCCTTTTTCAAGTTTATTTACTTTTACGCCTAAAAATTTAAGCAAATCAATAAGTTTATTTACATCTCTAATATTTGGAATATTTGAAATGATTATTTCTTCGGGACTTATTAAAACTGCACTTAATATTTGTAATGCTTCGTTTTTTGCACCTTGTGGAGTAATTTCTCCTGAAAGTGTTGCCCCGCCTGTTATCTCAAAAGTACTCATTTGTTTTAATAAATTTGCCTGTAAAAAAAACCTATGAAAATTTCATTCTACTATTTCTCCCATTGTTATTATTATCTCTATTGCTAGAATATTGCCTTGGAGATGGTTTGCCGCCTGTTATTCTTTTTCTTTTAAAAGATTTTCTAGCAGGAGCTTTTGTTGTAGGAGTATTTCTTGGAACAAAATCTTTGGCATTAACTAGCTGTGTGTCTTCTGCTAAGCTTAATTTGCCGCCAGATAATCTTTTAATATCATCAATAATTACTTTGTCGGCAACATAATCTTTATGCCAAAGTACGTATATTTTTTTCATTTGATTGGCTATTGCAAGAACTACAGGTTGTTTTTCTTCATCAGTACCATCGTATCTTATTGCTTCGTCTATTAGTTCTTTAATTATTCTGCCATAAGAGGTTAAAGCTTTTCCTTTTTGATTATACTCTAATTTATCTAAAACTACGGCTTTAGAATTTTCACGAGTAATTTCATAAGGGCAATCAATATCTATGTCGTAATCTGCCATTAAATAAAGATGATGCCAAACTTTCTCTCTAAATTCATCGTTGTCACGATATCCTGACATTATTTGTAACATTGTTTTAACAACAACTTCGGCTTGTTTTGTTCTTTCTTCTTTGTCGGTAATTGCTTTTAAGAAATCAACCATTTTTTGTACATTTCTTCCATATTCTGGAAGTGTTAAATGAGTACGTTGTGTATTATAATCCATTAATTCAGACATATATCTTACGATTTTATAATTTTTAATTTTGCGAATTTAAGCAATAATTGCTTTTGACCAGCCATTTTAAAATCTACTGTGGCTTTTTCGTCTGGAGATGTTCCTTCTATATTTAGAATTTCTCCTATACCAAAGCGAGCATGCTCTACTTTGTCTCCAATTTTGATATCTTTATAGTTATCTGCTGCAAAGTTACTAAAACTATCTGATTTTTTAGTGTTAAATCTGCTGAAAGAGGATTTTGGCTTTGGTTTAAAGCTTATTTCTTGCTTTTGCTTTGGTTTAAAACTTATATTTTGCTCTGTTTTGTCAAAATAGCTCTTGTTTGTGCCAAAATTATCATTATTATCATTGTCAAAATGAAGGTTTAATTTTTCTTCTGGAATATTTAAAAATTCTTGGTCTATTTCGCCAATAAACATACTTGGACTACAAAATGCAAATTTTCCCCATTTACGTCTAGCGGTAGCATACGAAATAAAAGCATTTTCTTCGGCTCGTGTTAATGCTACGTAAAACAAGCGACGTTCTTCTTCTATTTCTTGTTGTGTTGATGAAGACATTCCTGATGGAAATAAATCTTGTTCAACACCAACAATAAACACATTTTTAAACTCTAAACCTTTTGCCGAATGCACTGTCATTAGAGAAACTCGTTCGGTTTTATCTTTATCTTCGCTATCTAAATCGGTAAGTAAAGATACATTTTCAATAAATGCCTCTAAATTTGGGGCTTCATCTTGTGCTTCCAATTCTACTTGTTCTACAAATTCTTTTGCTGCATTTATAAGTTCTTTTATGTTATCGTGGCGATTTACGCCTTCGGGAGTTTTGTCTTTGTAAAGGTCTTTTAATATCCCCGATTCTGATGCTATTTTATGAGTAATTTCGTGTGCGTTAAGCTTATCTTTTTCTTGTATTAAACTTATAATAAACGAAGTAAATTGATTTAGTTTGTTTATTACTCCATTGTTTAAACCAATATTTATCTCGCTTAAATGTAATAAAATATTCCACACACTTTTGCCGGTATCTGCCGAGGTAGTTTCTAATTTTTCTACTGTACTTGCTCCAATTCCTCTGCGAGGATAATTAATTATTCGCTTAAGTGCTTCGGTGTCATTTGGGTTTATCACCAAACGCAAATACGAAAGTAGGTCTTTTACCTCTTTTCGTTGATAAAATGATGTGCCACCGTAAATTCTATATGGTATATTTCGCTTTCGCAAAGATTCTTCAAATAAACGAGATTGCATATTTGTGCGATAAAGTATGGCAAAATCAGAATATTTATATTGATTCTGATATTGCAAATCAAAAATTCGTTCTACAACAACTTGTCCTTCTTCTTTATCAGTATTCGATTTTAAAACGGTTATTTTTTCACCTTCATCTTCATCAGAAAAAACATTTTTTTGTATTTGATTTATGTTTTTTTTAATGATGCTATTTGCTGCATTTACAATGTTTTTTGTAGAACGATAGTTTTGTTCTAGCTTATAGGTTTTATAATCGGGGTAATCGTTTTTAAAATTTAAGATATTCTCAATTTTTGCACCTCTAAATGAGTAAATACTTTGTGCATCGTCGCCAACAACGGTAATGTTCTTGTGCTTTTCGGCTAAGCGTTTCACAATTATATATTGCGACATATTTGTATCTTGATACTCATCAACAAGAATAAAATCGAAGCGGTTTTGATATTTTTTTAAAATATCAGGAAAATCTCTGAAAAGTATATTTATATTCAATAATAAATCGTCGAAATCCATTGCATTTGCAGTTTTGCAACGCTTGCTATATTCGGCATAAATCCTATATAATTCGGGCATATTAACAGAGTTATCATATTTTCTCAAATCAATATTATCTTTATATGCTTGCCAAGTTATAAGATTGTTTTTAGCTTTTGAGATTCTTCCGTAAACTTGCCCATCTTTATAATAATCTTTATTAAGTTTTAAATCTTTTATTACTTTTCTTATAACCGATTTAGAATCAGATGTGTCATAAATTGTAAAATTTGAGGTATATCCCAAATATTCGGCATCGGAACGCAGCATTTTTGCAAAAATAGAATGGAATGTTCCCATTTGTAACATTGAGGCAAACTCGTTGCCAATTAATTTTGAAATACGTTCTCGCATTTCACGGGCGGCTTTGTTAGTAAAAGTTAAAGCCAAAATACGATATGGAGTAACTCCTTTTGCTATAAGATATGCTATTTTAAAAGTAAGTACACGAGTTTTTCCGGAGCCGGCACCGGCAACCACCAAATTTGCTCCGCTAGTGTTTTTAACGGCTTCTTGCTGAGGTGTATTTAATCCTTTTAGTAAATTTTCGGACACGTTCTATAATTTTTTTATTTTTCAAAAATAAAAATCTAATTTTGTTTTATGCTTATTTTGTTTCTAAAGTTTTTAACAATGCACCACAAACAACAAATTGAGTATACACCTGAAATCTGCAAGTCAGGATTTCACTCTGTTGATGTACAAGATACTAAGTATTGAACTAGAAAGGTCGAGTTCAAAGCCTGTCCCGATTTATTTCGGGGGCGTGTGAGGAATTTAAACCACAGAATACAAAGGTATTTGAGGATTTAAATTTTGAGCAACAACGCAGAAATCGGGCTTTATAGACAGACACTAATTATACCCAAAGTTAGTAAGCTGTCTATCGTTATTACGCCAATCTTTACTAACTTTTACATATAATTCTATATGAACCTGTTTCCCAAAGAATTTTTCCATATCTTGACGTGCTTCAATACCAACACGTTTTATTGCTCTACCTTTGTTTCCTATAATAATTGGCTTTTGCGATTCTCTTTCAACATAAATTATTGCACGCATTCGAATAATTTTCTCGTCTTCGTGAAATTCTTCTACAATTGCCTGAACAGAGTAAGGAATCTCCTTTTTATAATAAAGTAATATTTTTTCACGAATAATTTCCTCTACAAAAAAGCGTTCTGTTTTGTCGGTTAAACTATCTTTAGGATAATAGGGAGGTGCAATTGGCAGTTTATCTAATATAGAATTCAATAATTTCTCGATGTTAAAACCTGTTAATGCCGATGTTAAAATAATTTCGGCATTTGGCATTATTTTTTGCCAAGAATCTTGCATTTCTAAAACAGTATCTTGGTCGGATAAGTCTATTTTATTAACAACCAAAATTACAGGAGCCTTGCTATTTTTCACTTTCTCTAAAAACTCTTCGTTTTTATCGGTAGTTTCGTAAACATCAGTAATATACAATAATATATCGGCATCTTCGAGAGCTTGCTCCGAATAAGAAACCATAGTTTTTTGCAATTTATAGTTTGGCTTGATAACTCCAGGAGTATCAGAGTACACAATCTGAAAATCGTCGCCATTTACAATACCCAAAATTCTGTGTCTTGTGGTTTGCGATTTAGAAGTTATAATTGAAATTTTCTCACCTACCAAAGCATTCATTATTGTAGATTTTCCTACATTTGGATTTCCTATAATATTTACAAATCCGGATTTATGTTCCATTAAAAGAATAGTTTAATAATATTTGCCAAAATTACATCAAATTTTATATTATACCAATTATATCACCAAATGGTATTATTCTTTTATTGTATGTGTAAAAAAATAATTATTATCTTCAAAATCACTAAATATTAAAAGTATTTATTTATTTTTATACTCTAAATAGAAACTAATTAAGTTATAATGAAGATAGGAATAATTGGCTATGGTAAAATGGGTAAAGAAATTGAAAAAATTGCCATTGAAAGACATCATAACATAACTTTAATTGCTGACAAAGACGATATCAACAAAATTAAAAACATTAGCAAAACTAATGTTGATGTAGTAATTGAATTTACAAATGCCAAGGGTGCTATTGAAAATTATAATTATTGTTTTGATAAAAATATACCTGTTGTATCGGGTACAACGGGAATTAACAAAAATGAATTTGATAATTTAGTTACACAGATTAATAAAAAAAATAAATCATTTTTTTGGGCTTCAAACTTTAGTGTTGGAGTAAACATTACCTTTAAAATTAATGAGATTTTAGCCAAAATGATGAATCCCCAAACCGATTACGATATATCTGTAGAAGAAATACATCATATTCATAAATTAGATTCTCCTAGCGGAACTGCAATAACAATTGCAAACGGAATAATAGACAATATCGATAGAAAAATATCTTGGAAAAACGATTATCCTGCGAAAGAAGATGAATTGAGTATAATTTCTAAACGAGAGGGCGAAGTGTCTGGTACTCACATAATAGAATACAAATCAGAAATTGATAAAATAACACTAAAACACGAAGCATTTGGGCGAAAAGGATTTGCTCTTGGAGCAGTTTTAGCTGCAGAATTTGTTTTTGGTAAAACTGGTGTGTTTTCTATGAATGATTTA
>CAZRWZ010000062.1:0-3389 GCA_964603745.1 uncultured Bacteroidaceae bacterium
TGTTATCAATTTCATTATTTTCATGATGAATTATTTAAATTCTTTTTTCTATGACGGTTTTGAGTGTGAAAAAGTTGCCTGAAAATATTTATTTTTTTTAATATTTATTTTAGAGTTAAAATTATCTTAGGATAGGCAGGCATTACAAAAAACATACAGTTATCTATCTTTTTGTATATCTTTTTGTGTATCTTTATTTTGTAGATTATTTTTATTAATAATATATAAAGGTCTGTTAATAACATTCTTATTAATCCTACTAATGTATTCGCCTATAATTCCTATAGAAATTAACTGTACTCCACTAATAAGCATAGAGCTAATAATAAGGGAAGTCCAACCGGTAATAGTTCTATTTAAAATAAAATGGGAATAAATAGCATATATAATAATAATAAATGCAACAAATGAAATTGTAAAACCAATTTTTGAGACTAGTTGTAATGGTTTATCAGAGAAACTAGTAATACCGTCTAATGCAAAACGTATCATTTTATAAAAAGAATATCCTGTTTTTCCGTATTTTCTTTCTTCACGATTAAACAAAACTTCTGTTTGCTTAAATCCCAGCCATGCAATTTGCCCTCTAAGAAATTTATTTTGTTCAGGCATTTGTTTCAGATACTTAACAACTTTTTTATCTATTAGTCTAAAATCCCCTGTGTCTATAGGTATATCAATAGAGGTAATTTTTTTTAGAATTCGATAGAATATTTTTGCAGTTATTTTTTTAAAAAAGCTTTCGCCATTTCTTTTTTTGCGTTTAGCATAAACCACATTGTATCCTTCTTTATGTTTTTTGTATAAATCTGTAATTAGTTCCGGAGGGTCTTGCAAATCGCCATCAATTATAATAACTGCTTTTCCATTACAAGCGTCTATTCCTGCTGTTACAGCAATTTGATGACCAAAGTTGCGGCTAAAACTTATATAAAAAACTTTATTATCTTGTTCTGCCAATTTTAATAGTTCTAATAATGAATTATCATTACTTCCGTCGTTTATAAATATAAATTCATAGTTTTCGGATATTTGCTTTACAGTGTTTTTTAAACGATTATATAATTCATTAATAATTTCTTGCTCGTTATAAATAGGAACAATTACAGATATATCTATTTCTTTTTTACTATTTTTTTCCATATAGTTTATGTGTTTACAGATAAACTCTTAGCACTAGTTCGACTTTGGCATTGTTGCCTACAATTCAAATTTTTAAATATATTGGCATTTTGTGGTCTAAATTTTTCATAATTTTTTTTGAACTCGAATTTTATAACTTAAACTTTTGAGCCTATAATTATTTTTTTAGAATAAACAAAAATAACAAATAATACCGATTAGTAATGAAATTTACAAAAAAAACTAATTTTTAGAAATCCAACTTAACCTTTTTTGTTTTCGGTAATTTTTTATATTCTTCATATTTTTTCTCAATTTTAACATAAATGTAATATTCAGGTGCATTTTTCAAAAAATTGAAAGAAAATTTACAAAACCTATCAAAATCGTATAAATCATTACCTTCTAATTTGGTAATTATTTTTATACGTTTAATATTTTGTTCTTTAAGAATTGTATATTCTTTTATTTTAGCAAGTAAAATTTCTTGTTTTTCTATGCTTGTTTTAAAATTGAGAGGAATTTGGCGTCTTGGTGTTAGTCCTCTTAAAACTTCCACTGTATTCCATCTTGTTCGCAACATATTTTGAATATAAGCAATAGTATCTTTAGGAATATTTTTATGTACAAACTGATATTTAAATTCTTGTTTAGTAAAAGGATAAATTTCAATTTGCATTATTTCATATACCCTTTCTTTCATGTTAATTATTAGGGGAATATCTATATTATTAATATCTACATTTATTATTTTTGTATAGTATCCAATAGATGATATTTTTATTGTATTTATTCCTGTATCAAGTTTTAATTTAAAAACGCCTAAAGAATCGCTTATTGTTCCCTTGTAGTTAGTAAAATTTATTATATGTGCATATGGTATAGGCTTTTTTATCTCATTATCAATAACTTTTCCTATAATGGTTACACGTTTATTTTGCGAAAAAGCATTAATACTTATTGTATTAATGATAAGTACACAGAATAGTATTTTTATAAAATAATTATTCATTTAAAAATTAATTAAAAAGCAAAAATAGCACTAGTACATTGTTCTAGTGCTAACATGCAAACTCAAGCACTTGATTTAGAGCTTGTATTTATTTTAATTTAATAATCTAAAAATACTGTATTTTGATTTACTAATGAAATATTGTTGAAAAAAAATACAAAACTATGTGGTTTCAATCTAGCTTAAAATTTTTTTAAAGCATTGATTGAACAATTTTTTTCATATTTCCTTGAAAAACTAAAGAAAATTCAAAAGCACCTTTTCCATTAGTATATTGTTTTAAACTAGAAGTATTAATATCATAAGACATTATAAAACTTATGTTTTTATAATTTAAACCTGTCATAACTATTGCTGCATCATCAAAACGATAATAACCACCGGCTAACAAATCAATTTCTTTATTAATTTTATAATATCCTTTTAATCCAAATACAATTTCCATTGCATTTCCTTGCATCATAGCTAAAACTCCTGGGTCAAGTTTTATATCGTCATTAACTTTATAAATAACTCCTCCGTTTAATTGAAAACGCATTGGTAAACGGCTTTCTTTAGCACCAAAAAAACTTTCCTTTGGTTTTGTTGTATGAAAAATTGATAAACCGCCATAAGGATTTAACTTATGATTAAAATCGATATTGATATAAGATATACCTATATTCACCTCAGGCATTAGCATATAATCTTTGTTAAAATTTTCGCCCGAAGGTAAATCTTCATTAAAAACACCATCGCCCCATTGGCTATCAAAAATTAATTTATCGGTATTTAAAGTTTTATACATTAAGCCTACTTGCAAGCCTGCCATTAACTTATATCTGTCGTTTGGTGCCGATATTTGATATGCACCCGAACCAACAAATTTGAAAACATTAAATGTTTTTGCAGCATCGTCATCAAGAATATACCCCCCTGCACCCCAACGCTCGTTTATTGGCATATCAAAAGCTATTAAACTTGTAGAGTATTTGCTGCCAAGCGAACCCCATTGATTTCTAAACTGTGTTGCAGCTCTAAAATCGGCATTTCGTAACATTCCTGTCTCGGCAGGATTTAATATAATTTTTACAGCATCAAACTGAGACAAATGTGGGTCTTGTGCAAATGTTACAATGCTTAATCCTATCAGTAAACTTAAATATATATTTTTCATAATTTCTTATTTTTTAACTTTTAAAACCTTCAACTTTAAGAACTTTCAACTTTAAGAACTTTCAACTTTAAGAACTTTCAACTTTAAGAACTTTCAACT
>CAZRWZ010000062.1:3489-9215 GCA_964603745.1 uncultured Bacteroidaceae bacterium
TAAGAACTTTCAACTTTAAGAACTTTCAACTTTAAGAACTTTCAACTTTAAGAACCTTCAACTTTAAGAACTTTCAACTTTAAGAACTTTCAACTTTAAGAACTTTCAACTTTAAGAACTATATAAGCTTTTACCTTATCAGGGTTACATCACCTGTTTTAACATATTCTTTATCGTCTATGGTAACAGCTTTCACAGTCCAAATATAAACACCAATAGGCTGATCAATTCCGTTGTAAGTTCCGTCCCAAGCTTCGTTTAGCTTAGTTGTTTCGTAAATTACCTGTCCCCAAGAATTATACACTCTAAATTCTATTGTTTTAAACGGACCACCACGAGGATAGAAAATATCATTATTATTATCGCCGTTAGGAGAAAATGCAGTTGGTAGTTTTGGTGGCAATATTTTATCTGCCGATTTAATATTAATATCAGTAATTGCGGTATCAACACAACCGTAAGAATTGCTAACTGCTTGAATAATTGTGTATATCCCTTCGGTATTGTATATGTGTTGCGGGTTTTGAATTGTTGATGTAATTCCATCGCCAAATGCCCATTGCCAATTTTCTGCATCACTTGATAGGTCGGTAAATTCAATGTTATTTCCTGCAATATATTCATCAGTATAATAATTGAAACCTGCTGTTGGCACAGGATAAACATCTACAAATTTATTTATTGTATCAGAACAACCTGAATTTGATTGTATTACAAGTATTACTTCGTAATTATTGCTTACAGCATAAATATGGCTTGGATTTGTATCGGTAGAAAAAGTTCCATCGCCAAATGCCCAATTATATTGTGCAATAGTATCGCCATTAGTATTAGATAAATCATTAAAATTAATACTATCGTAGCTACATTTGTTTACAAAATTAAAATCGGCAGTTATAGATTGTAAATAAACCTGCATACTAACAGTATCAGAACAATTTGCCGACGAGCCTGAAATTAGAGTAACTGTTTGACTTCCGTTATTTGCAAATGTATAAGTAGGATTTTCATCTGTACTTATTCCACCATCATTAAAATCCCAATTCCATAAAGATATTGCATTTCCTTGCGACGACGAAGCATCGTTGAAACTAACCACACCGTTTGAGCAATTATAAGAATAATTAAAATCTGCAATTGGTTTTGGGTGTACTTCTGTACTTTTATTAACAGAAGCAATACAGCCTTGTGAATTTTGCACAGTTAATGTTACAGTATAATTTCCGCTATTAGCATAGTTATGTGTTGGGTTTTGTATATTTGATGTTATTGTATCGCCAAAATTCCACGCCCAAGAATTAATTGTGCCAACTGTTGTTGACGAAGCATCGCTAAACACAACGGCATCTAAATAACAATCGCTTATGTATGTAAAATCTGCCGTAGGCGAAGGATAAACCGTAATTGTTTTTATTTTAGAATAAGAACAACCTAAGTCTGATTCAACTGTTAAAGTAATATTGTAGTTTCCTTCCGATAAATAAGAATGTGTTGCATTTTGATTATTATCAACACCACCATCGCCAAACTCCCAATACCACGAATTTATATTTCCTGCTAAAATTGTTGTGTTATCAGTAAAATCAACAGTTTGATTTTCGCAAGCAAGCGATGTTGCAAAATCAACATCTAAAGGTACAGAAAATAAAATATTTACTGTATCGGATACCTCGTTACATATTCCGCTATTAACCGATGAAAGCACAAGGTTTATATTTCCTATTAAAGTATCGGTTGCACTAGGAATGTAATATGCTCCTATAATTGTATCGCTTGGCGAAAAAGTTCCTGTACCCATTGTTGTCCAATGTACAGAATTTACACCAACACTAGTTCCGGCAATAGCCACACTATCAATACCTTTGCATACTTCAATATCGTTACCTGCGTGAACATAAGGCACTGGCGAAATTGTAACTATCATAGTATCAATACCTGGCTGACAACCTCCGTTGTTTGTGGTGGTTAAAATTATGTTAACTGTTCCTGCAAGCGAATCGGCAGAAGAACAAATATAACTTGCGTTTAAATCGTCGGTATTTGGTACAAATGAACCTGTTCCTGTACTTGTCCAAGTTCCTGTTGATGTTCCACCTGTTGCAATTCCCGATAAATTTACAAGCAGATTGTCGCCGCAAATTAATTGGTCAATACCTGCATAAGCAAAAGCAGAGTTGCCAAATGTAATTATCATAGTATCGCTTTCGGCAATACAATTTCCATTATTTGTTGATGTTAAAGCAAGTTTAACACTTCCTGCAGCAATATCAGCAGGGCTAAAAGAATATATTGCGTTTAAATCGGTATCATCATTAAACGTACCACTTCCCATTGTTGTCCATTGCCCTGTTGTTGTACCACCAGAAACATATCCAAACAATTGTGTTTCGCTTGCCGACGAGCAAACAGTTTGGTTTTGTCCTGTACTTACAATAGGACTTGGAGTTATAGAAAATGCTAATGTATCTGTAACAGCATTACAGCCACCGTTTCCTGTTGTAGTTAATAAAATATCAATATCTCCGTTAGAAATATCGGCAGCACTTGGCGTATAAATTGCATTCATATCTGTATTTGATGGTGAAAATGTTCCTGTACCCGTACTCGACCATAATCCGCCAGTAGCAAGAGTAAACGAACCTGATAATGCTAGTTCAGAATTATTTGCACATAAAATCTCATCAATTCCTGCATCTGCCGTAGGAGCAGGAGTAAAGTTTATTGTTAGTGCATCAAAAGCAAAATTACAAGAATTTGTTGCGGATAATACCAAAGTAACATTTCCTGTTACAACATCGGCAGCACTTGGCGTGTAAGTTGCTGTTAAGCTATCAGCACTTGGTAAAAAAGTTCCCGAACCAGAAGTTCCCCATTGTCCTTCTGATGCACCTCCTGTGATAGAACCATTTAACTGAATTATTGCATTATTAGAACACATTGTTTGGTCTTGTCCTGCATTAACAACACCTGCCGGAGCAATTGTTATTGTCATTGTATCTCTTACTGCATTACAATTACCATTGTTTGTAGAGCTTAAAACAAGTTCTACAAAACCATTAATACTATCTTGTACACTTGCGTGATAAATTGCATCTATTGTTGTGTTATTTGGTACAAACAAACCTGTTCCACTTGTTACCCATTCGCCTGTTGATGTTCCTCCATAAACTGTTCCATCAAGTTGAATGTCTAAATCATCAACACAAACAATTTGGTCTAAACCTGCACTAACTTGTGGTGCGGGTGTTATTGTTATGTTAATAGAACTTGTTGCTGTATTACAAGAATTTGCTGTTAAAGTTAATGTAACATTTCCTGTTAAAGTATCTCCTGCACTTGGTATGTACATTGCATTTAATGTATTAACATCAGGAACAAAAGCACCTGTTCCGGTAGTGCTCCAAACACCAGAAGTTGCACCGCCACTAACTACGCCGTTTAAAGCAACTGCCGAATTATTAGCACAAACTGTTTGGTCTGTTCCTGCATCGGCAATTCCGGCAGGTAAAATAAATATTGTTAATGTGTCGCTTTCGGCATTACAAACATCATTGTTTGTTGAACTTAGAATTAACTGAACATTTCCTGCAAGCGAATCGGCAGAGCTACAAACATAATCGGCATTAAGTGTTGTGTTGTTTGGAACAAAAGAACCTGTTCCTGTTGTAGTCCACACACCAGAGTTTGTAATCCCTGATATTGAACCATTTAAATTTGCTGTTAAATTATCTACACAAACATTTTGGTCTTGTCCGGCATCAACTGTTGGCGATTCGTTTATTGTAATATCAATATTATCGGAAACAGCAAGGCAAGTTCCATTGCCTGTTGATGTTAAACTTAGAGTAATTGTTCCGTTTGCAATTTCTGTTGCAGTAGGGTAGTAAGAAGTTGTTAAACTTGTATTGTCAGGAGTGTAAGTTCCTGCACCACCTGTCCAAGTTGCTCCACTTGCAATTGTTATTGCACCTGTTAAATCTACCTGACTGTTATTTGCACAAACCTCAAAATCTATACCTGCATCAACTGTTGGGGCAGGGGTGTAAAATATAGTAACAGTATCATCTTCTGATAAACAAGTTCCGTTTCCTGTTGAAGTTAATATTAAATCAACACTTCCATTGGCGATATCGCCGGCAGTTGGTGTGTAAGTAGCATTTAATAAAGAGTTATTTGGTGTAAAAGTACCTAATCCGCCAGACCAAACCGCACCTGATGCAATACTTACCGAGCCGTTTAAAATTGCATCGGAATTATTTGCACAAAGAGTTTGAGAAATACCTGCATTTACTACGGGAGCAGGGTCTATTATGATTAACATGCTATCGGTTACAGCATTACAAGAAGCATTTCCTGTTGATGTTAAATATAATTTTATTTGTCCTGATGCAATTTCGGCAGCAGTTGGTGTATATGTAGCATTTAAAGTAATATTATTTGGTGCAAAAGTTCCATTTCCGCCAGACCATTGTCCGCCTGTTGCATTTGTGATATTTCCATTTAATGTTGCACTTGCATTATTGTAACAAGTATGAATATCGCTACCTGCATTTACAATTGGTGATGGGTTTATAACAATATCAATAATATCGGAAACAGAATTACAAGTTCCATTTCCTGATGTTGTTAAAGTTAAACTAACAGATTGAGCTGCAATTTCGGCAGCACTTGGGTGGTATGTTGCAGATAAATCATTTTCATTAGGAGTAAAAGTTCCTAATCCTCCAGACCATAATCCGCCTGTAGCAACTGTTACCACTCCGCTTAATATAACATCAGAATTATTTGCACATACAGCTTGATCTATGCCTGCATCAGCAGTTGGAGTAGAGGTAAAAGTAAATGTTACTTCGTCTTGCACTGCATTACAAGTTCCGTTTCCTGTAGAGGTTAAATAAAGTGTTACGCTTCCGTTATCTAATTCTGTTTGAGATGGTTGGTAAGTTGTTACAGTTAAGTTTGCATCACCAAAAATACCTAAACCACCCGACCAAGAGCCACCTGTTGCGTTAGTTACAGAACCGTTTAATTGTATTGTTGCATTATTTGCACAATAAGTTGCATCAGCACCTGCATCAACAATAGGAGAAGGCATTATTGTAAGATTAAAAATATCTGTTTCAGGATTGCAATTTCCATTATTTGTAGAAGTTAAAGTTAAAGTAACTACTCCGTTTGCAATATCTCCATTTGTTGGAGTGAAAGTAGCCAATAAATCGGTATTGCTTGGACTAAATGAGCCTGTAGAACCTGTCCACATTCCTCCACCTGCATTTACAACACTACCTTGCAAAGTAACAGTAGGATTGTTTTCGCAAGAAGTTTGTGGTGCTCCTGCGTTTACTATTGGTGATGGATCAAAATTTACAACAACTTGGTTGCTTTCCGATACACAAGTTCCGTTTCCTGTTGTAGTTAATGTTAAAGTTATAGGATTTCCTGCTGTTGCTTCGGCAGAAGTAGGAATATAAGTAGCATTTATGTCATTAGCATTTGGAGAGAATGAACCTGTTCCACCTGTCCATGTTCCACCTGTTGCTATTGTTATAGCACCATTTAATAAGGCATCAGGGTTATTTTGACAAACATCAATATCGCTTCCTGCATCAACAGTAGGAGCAGTTGTAAACGAAATTGTCATTTGGTCGTTAACAGCTAAACAGCCATTTGTTCCGTGGTCTGATGATGTAAGAGTTAGTGTTACACTACCGTTTGCAATTTCTGTT
>CAZRWZ010000062.1:9315-12077 GCA_964603745.1 uncultured Bacteroidaceae bacterium
GAGTTATTGTTAATAATAAACTATCTTTTTCGGGATTACAAGTTCCGTTTCCTGTAGAAGTTAAATAAAGATATACATTACCTGCTGTTTTATCGGCATCAGAAGGAGTGTAAGTTGTATTTAAAGATGTAGGAGCAGCAAAAGTTCCTGTTCCGCCAGTACTCCATTGACCTCCTACGGCATTTGTAACAGAACCGCTAACGGTAGTAATAGCATTGTTAGCACAAACAGTTTGGTCAGTACCTGCATCAACAATTGGAGCAGGGTTAAAAGAAATTGTCATTTGGTCGTTAACAGCCAAACAGCCATTTGCTCCGTGGTCTGATGATGTAAGAGTTAGTGTTACACTACCGTTTGCAATTTCTGTTGCAGTTGGAGTATATGAGGCATTTAGGTCGTTATTATCAACAACAAAAGTACCTAAGCCATTAGTCCAAGTTCCTGCACTTGCTCCGCCACTTACATTTCCCGACAAAACAGTTACAGCATTATTTGCACCTTTTGTTTGGTCTATTCCTGCATTAACAACTGGTGCTGAAGAAAAAGTTATTGTAATATTATCGCTTACATCTAAACAATTTCCATTACCTGTACTTGTTACCATTAGGGTAACTGTTCCGTTTGCAATTTCTGCCGATGAGGGAGAATAAATAGTACTTAAAGCACCACTACCCGGATTATAAGAACCTGCTCCACCAGACCATTGTCCGCCTGTTGCTACTGTAACAGCAGCATTTAATGTTACATCAGCATTATTAGAACATAAAGTTTGGTCGAAGCCTGCATTAATTGTTGGTGCAGGAGTTATTGTTAATAATAAACTATCTTTTTCGGGATTACAAGTTCCGTTTCCTGTTGTAGTTAAATAAAGATATATATTACCTGCTGTTTTATCGGCATCAGAAGGAGTATAAGTTGTGCTTAACGAAGTTGGCGAGGCAAAAACACCTGTACCACTTGTAGTCCATTGTCCACCTGTTGCATTTGTAACTGTTCCGCTAACCGATGTGTTTGCATTGTTTGCACAAACAGTTTGGTTTGTTCCTGCATCAACAACCGGTGCTGGGTCAAAAGAAAGAACCATATTATCTGATGTTGGAAAACAAATACCTGTTGATGTTAAGGTTAAAGTAACAGAACCTACACTTAAATCGGAAAAACTTGGAGTATATTCTGCATTAAAACTAGTAGCATCATCAAAAGTTCCTGAGCCGGAGCTTGTCCATATACCAGTAGTAGCACCTCCTGTAACAGAGCCACTTAATATTGCAGGCACATTAGCACAGGTAGTAAAATCGACACCTGCATCGGTAACAGTTTCGGCAACAAATTCGGAGAAATAGCCATAGCGACAGCCACTAGAAGCACCACCATTAATTAATCCCATAGCAAAAATATTACTTGAGTTTGTTATACGATTTGCACCACCAACAGGTATTTCAGTTTCGGTAAACTGTACTGTTGTTGCACTCCAATTGCCACCTGTACCAGGAACTACTGTCCACGTTGCAGCGTCAATTGCGGTTTGAGCCGAGGTAGGTATAATTGTAAAATCGCCTGTAGAACTTGATTTTATTAAAAGAGTTAAGAAAAAAGCTTCATTAGTTGAACGAACAAACGCAACCTCTTTAGACCCAGCACAATTTAATGGTGGAAGAATTGCTTGACCTATTTCGCAACCAAAACCTGTTGTATGTGTTAAATATACAGGTGATGATGTTTTTACATAGGTGTATTCTTGTCCTGAACCAGAAATGTCGTATCTGTATTCTTCACCAGCAAAAAGTGTAGTAATTGGCGATGCAGAACCATTTATATAAACATCGGTTCCATTTTGTGTTGCAAGAATAAAGAAACCCTCGTGATTAGCGGCAGTTAATTGTCCTCTTACTATAATGTATTCATTACCAACAATATCAACAGGAACTATTTGGTCGCCGAGTAAATCGTAGCAACCTGTTATTCCGTGGTCAGAATCGTCTTTTATTGAAATTGCAATAGGTTTGTCTGATATTACCGATGAGCCAAAAGGGTGGGTTGAGGGTGTTTGGTAGTTTGTACCTGTCCACGCACAAGAATAAGTTTGCCCCTTGTTTAATGTTATTGTAAATTGTTGTTGTCCTGGGTGTCCGTTTACATCTCTAGAAGGGTATATTCTAACTTCGGTATTATCTTCTGTTGCAACAATATCGAAAGAAGCGTAAGCTGTATCTGTAAAAGTATGGTTATGATATGGGTTGTAATTATGTAAAGGAATATAAAATTCTTTACCTAAAGCATTATCTCCTTTTAGGGCAAAAATATCAGGATTATTATAATTATCGTATTCGTAATATGCTGAAATTTTTTGATCAGATTCTATTAATAAACCTGTATTTAATACAGTATTAGTAGGTTTTGTTTCTAAATTTGCTATATCTCCGCCTAAATATACTTTTTGCGAAGTATTTGCTGTTAAATTAATTATTGTATTAATCCCTGAAGGGTTTGCAGGTTGCCAAATATGAATACTTGCATCTTGATCTAAACAAGTTAAATTAAGATATACTTCATTTTTTTCTGATGGTCTGTGATCATCTGTTACATTAGGTGGTGCAAACCAAAAAGTTGTTCCTGTTTGAGAATAACCAAAAATAGATAGCAATACGAGTATTATAAATATATATTTTTTCATATAACAATGATTTAGTGTGAATGTAATTTTATACGCACAACTAAACAAAATGTTTAATAAATGTTAAATTATTTTATGGCTATATTGT
>CAZRWZ010000063.1:0-12064 GCA_964603745.1 uncultured Bacteroidaceae bacterium
ATTTGAATTTTGAGCAACAACGCAGAAATCGGACTTTATAGACAAGCTCTATTTACACAAATATCTAAGGTCTAAGATCTAATATATTTTCACTTTTTAGAAACTAAAAATACTATACACTAAGTGCATAGTATCAATTATCTTGACAGCCAACAACTAACTTAAATTTGTTCAAAAAAGTCATTACCCTTATCGTCAGTTACAATAAAAGCAGGAAAATTTTTAACCTTAATTTTACGAACAGCTTCCATTCCAAATTCCTCAAAATCTATAACCTCAATAGATAAAATATTTTCTTTTGCAAGAATTGCTGCTGGTCCGCCAATAGACCCAAGATAGAAACCACCATTTTTTTGACATGCTTCTTTAACTTGTGGAGTTCTGTTACCTTTTGCAACCATAATCATACTACCACGTTTAGACTGAAATGCTTCAACATAAGGATCCATTCTGTTTGATGTTGTTGGTCCAAAACTTCCAGAAGGCATACCTTCTGGTGTTTTTGCTGGTCCTGCATAATAAACTGGGTGATTTTTAAAATATTCTGGCATTTTTTCGCCATTATCTAGCATTTCTTGGATACGTGCATGAGCCATATCTCTTGCTACAATTAATGTTCCTGTTAAACTTAAACGAGTTTTGATAGGATGTTTTGATAATTCGGCTAGAATATCGTCCATTGGTTGATCTAAATTAATTTCAACCGCTGGTTCTAAATGTGGAGCTTTTGCAGGAACTAATCGTGCAGGATTTTTTTCCATTTGTTCTACAAAAATACCATCAGCTGTGATTTTTGCTTTTATATTTCTGTCGGCACTACAACTAACTCCAAGCCCTACAGGATTTGAAGCAGCGTGTCGAGGCAAACGAATAACACGAATGTCATGTGCAAAATATTTTCCGCCATATTGTGCACCAATACCTAATTCTTGTGTCATTTTAAGTACTTTCTCTTCCCATTCTAAATCACGAAAAGCACGTCCTCCTTCGTTACCCGAAGTTGGTAAATTATCTAAATATCCTGCCGAAGCATATTTTACTGTTTGCAAATTCTTTTCTGCTGAAGTTCCACCAATAACAAAAGCTAAATGATATGGAGGACAAGCAGCAGTACCTATTTCTTTTAACTTAGCTTTTAGAAAAGTTTTTAAATTTTCTTCGGTTAAAAGTTGTTTTGTTTGTTGATATAAATATGTTTTATTTGCAGAACCTCCGCCTTTTGCTACAAATAAAAATTTATATTCGTTTCCTTGAATTGAATATAAGTCTATTTGTGCAGGTAAATTTGTTCCAGAATTTTTTTCTTCTAACATTGTGTAAGGAACAATTTGCGAATAACGTAAATTATTATTTTTGTATGTATTGTATACTCCTTTAGAGAAAAATTCAGCATCATTTACACCTGTGTAAACATCTTCACCTTTTTTACCCATAACTATTGCTGTTCCTGTGTCTTGGCACGATGGCAATTGACCTTCGGCTGCTGTTTCTGCATTTCTTAATAAAGTGTAAGCTACAAACTTATCATTATCAGTTGCTTCAGGGTCATCTAAAATTTTAGCTAATTTTTCTAAATGTGCCGGACGTAACAAAAAAGAAACATCTGTCATTGCAGTTTCGGCTAAAAGTTCTAAGCCTTTTGGATCTATTTTTAATATTTTTCTTCCTTCAAATTCTGTTATAGAAACATAATCTTTAGTTATTAAACGATATTGTGTATCGTCTTTTGCTAATGGAAACGGCTCTTGATAATTAAATTTACTCATAATTTTAAATTTTTATTTTTAAAAATGCTAAGTTACGGATTTATTAATAAAAATGATTTTTATCACTTATGTTTTATAATATAAATGTTATTAATATTTATTGTATGAACTCCTTTCAGTCGGTTAAGGCGTGTGATAAATTTAAACCGCAGAATACTAAAGTATTTGAGTGTTTCAATTTTGAACAACAAGGCCGAAATCGGACTTTATAGACAGACCCTACTTAAATCCTCGTTCTTTTTTAATATACTCGTAAGCGGCCTGTATTTTTTGGAATTTCTCGTTTGCTTTTTTCTTAACTTCTTCGCCCAAATAACTAACTTTATCCGGATGATTTTCTTTTGCTAATTTCTTATATTGTTTTTTAATTTCGTCATTGTTTGCATTCTCATTTATTTCTAATATTTTATACGCATTATTGTTAGTATTGTTAGCTCCTCCGTTAAACATTGCAAACAATGCTTCTTTTTCGTATTGGCTAAAGCCTAAATAGCTAATTATTTGTTCTATAATTTTTTTCTCATTAGTATGAAAATGCCCATCGGCTTTAGCTATTTCAATTAAGAAATATATTAATTGTTTTTTTGAAGAATTATCAAGGTTATTGCCTATTTGCATTGCTATAGCTCTAACATCAATATCTTTTTTAAGAATATCTTTTAACAAAGAAAGCATTTCGTATGCTTCGGCATCTCCAAATGATTGTCTAAAATATTGTTTTACATAATCTAGTTCCGATTTAAGTATCTTGCCATCGGCTTTCATTACAGCAGCTACAAGTGCCAATAAACTAAGAGCAAAATCGCCTTTAGTTGTTTGTCCTTGTTCTATTTTTGTGTTAGAAACTACATTATCGATAACAGAACCTATTGCTATTCCGAATAATACACCAAGAGGTCCTCCAAAAACCCAACCTAAACCTCCTCCAATAAATTTACCATAATTTGCCATAAGCCAAAAATATCAAAAAAAATCCCAAAACTAAAATTTAGATTTGGGATTTAATATTATTTAATAAACAAGATTATTTTTTCTTTTTATCTTGTATTTTTTCTTTTCTTTTAATTGTATCATAAGCTATTGGGGTAGCGATAAACAACGATGAGTATGTTCCTACTACAACACCAATTAATAATGCAAATGTAAATCCACGAATTACATCACCACCAAAAATAAATATTGCTAATAACACAACAAATGTACTTAATGATGTACTTACAGTACGAGAAATTGTGCTATTAAGTGCATCATTATAGTTTTCTACTCTGTCTTTTTTAGGATGCAAACTAAGATATTCTCTAATTCTATCAAACACAACCACAGTATCGTTAATAGAATATCCAACAACAGTTAGTATAGCAGCAATAAATGCTTGGTCAATTTCCATACTAAATGGCATAAATGATTTTAATAATGAGAACATTCCCAAAACAATTACAACATCATGAACTAATGCAAGCAAAGCACCTAATCCAAACTGCCAATTTCTAAATCTTATTAAAATATATAAGAATATTACTAATAGCGAAAATAATATTGCCCATACAGCATCTACTTTAATATCATCGGCAATTGTTGGTCCTACTTTTTGCGAACTCATTTTACCAATGGTTTTACCATCTTCTGCACTTAAAAAGTGTTCAAAACTGATAGGTTTTTTAAAGAAATCTTTAACACCTTCGTAAAGAGCAGCTTCTACTTGCTCATCGGCATCGGCAGCTTCGCTATTAATTAAATATTTTGTTGATATTCTAATTTGATTTTTGTCTCCTGCAATTTTTACTTGAGGAGAATTTCCACCAAAGTGTTCTTTTAAACTTTCTCTAACATCAACAATACTAGGGTTATTTCCTTCATCAAACCTTACTTTGTATACACGTCCTCCTGTAAAATCAATACCATAATCTAAACTTTGAGTTGCTAAAGAGCCAAAGCCTGCAAGAACTACAATACCAGAAATGATATACCAAACTTTACGTTTCTGAATAAATTTAATTTTCAAGTTTTTGAAAGCACTCTCGGTCATTTTGGTAGAAAACTTAATAGTTTTGTTTTTATCTAACCAAGTAGTAAAAATTATTCTTGTTATAAAAATTGCAGTAAATAAAGAAGTTAAGATACCAATTACCAATGTAGTTGCAAAACCTTTAATTGGTCCAGAGCCAAATACATAAAGAATAATACCTGTTAATAATGTGGTTACGTTGGCATCAATAATTGCAGAATAAGCATTTTTATAACCATCAGCAACAGCTAATTTTAAACCTTTTCCTGCTAATAACTCCTCTTTTATTCTTTCGTAAATCAGCACGTTGGCATCAACCGACATACCAATTGTTAATACAATACCGGCAATACCTGGTAATGTTAATACAGCTCCAAGCGAAGCTAAAACTCCGAAAATAAAGAAGATGTTTGTTACAAGAGCAAGGTTAGCAACTAATCCTGCACTACTGTAATACAACATCATATAAAGTAACACTACTGCAAAAGCAATTAAAAACGAGTTTAAACCTGCGTTAATTGCCTCTTGTCCTAATGATGGTCCAACAATTTCTTCAGAAATAATATGTGCAGGTGCAGGTAATTTACCTGACTTTAATACGTTTGCTAAATCTTCTGCTTCTTTAATTGTGAAATCTCCTGTGATTTGAGAACTACCATTTTTAATTTCAGAATTTACGTTAGGATATGAATAAACATAGCCATCTAAAACAACTGCAATAGATTTATTGATATTTTGTTTTGTTAATTGTCTCCAAATTTTTGCACCCTCAGTGTTCATTGTCATAGAAACATTAGCTGCCGCTTGATTTTGTCCATAATCAACTCTTGCACCTGTAATAACATCACCGTTTAACGAAGGGCGACCTTCTTTTCCTGATTTTATTGCAATTAATTGATATACTTCTTGTTCGTATCCTTTTGCAGGTTTAACAGACCACATTAATCTTAAACGATGTGGAAAAATTGCTCTAACTTGTTTTAGAGCTAACATTTTATTTATTGTATCTATATTATTAGATAAAGCAAAACCAACAATTACGCCTTCTCTTGGTTTTCCTGTTTCATCAATATTTAATTTTAAAAAGTTGATTAATGGATACCTTTTATTTTGATTTTTTTCGGCAATTGTGTCTGTTCCTGTTTTTTCGTTTTTGCCTACAAGAGCTGCATCATCATTAACTAAAGCAGAGTCGTTTTCAACTAAAGTAGAGTCGCTATTATTAAGAGTGTCAGTTTCTTCGGTATTAGCAACAATTTCTTCTGTTTTTGTTGTATCTGTTTCAACTGTTTCTTTTTCGCCTTCTTCTTCGGTGCTACGCATTTGATATATTACATCATTTGCTTGAACAAGATATTCTGCAATACCTTTTTGGTCTGCTGTAGTTTGATTTTCGAAAGTTTCCCAGAAAGATAATTCTGCTGTTCCTTGTAAAAGTTTACGAACACGTTCAGGGTCTTTTACACCTGGTAATTCAACTAATACTCGTCCATTAGTTTCTAATGGCTGAATATTTGGTTGTGATACTCCAAAACGGTCAATACGAGTTCTTATTACATTAAAAGAGTTTTTAATTGCAGCATCTACTTGATCTCTGATTACTGCTATTACTTCATCATTTGTAGATTTTATATTAACCTTATCTTTTAATTCTATTGTAGAAAAAATTGATGATAATTTTGCACTAGGCGAAATTTCTTGGAAAGATCTGTAAAATAAAGTTACAAAATCATCTTGGCTATTTTTTTGATATTCTTTTGCCTTTTTAATGGCTGCTATAAATGTGGTATCCTTACTATCGTTAGATAATGATTTAATAATATCTACAACCGATACTTCAAGGGTAACATTCATACCTCCTTTAAGGTCAAGACCTAAGTTTATTTCTCTTTCTTGACATTCTTTGTAAGTATAATTTTTAATTCCTAAATTAAAAACACCCACATTAGACATTGAATCTAAATATGCCTTTTCCTTATCCTTGTTACCGTTAGAATACTCAATTGCATCATTCTCAATATTATTTGTTATCCATGTAAATGATAACTGAAATAAACTTGCTACGGCAAAAACAATTGCAAAAATTGTTATGGCTCCTTTGTTCTGCATCTGTGACTAATTTTTCTTTTGTTAATACACTTTTTATTTAAGTTTGCAAATATATTCATTTTTTTATTATTTATTGATTATTAGAGCTAAAAATTACCTTATTGTAATTACAAGGCTAAATATTTTCGCACAACCGTGTAAAATCTTTATTTACTGCGTATTATACCTGCCAGCATTACTAATAATACATTAAAACATTTTTAGCTTTTAAAAAAAAATATATTAATGATTATGATAAACAATAAATAAAGGTCTATTTTTTTTGTGATGTTTTAACTTTTATTTGAGAAATAACTAATCCTACAATAACTACTAAAATTCCGATATACTTTATTGGTGATAATCTTTCATCAAGTAAATAATATGCAAGTATTGCAGTAAAAACAGGTATTGCATTTGTTAAAAACCCTGCTTTAGAAACTCCTATTTTTTTAACACCATAAGTAAACAATATAAAAGCAAAACTTGAGGCAAAAATACCAAGTTTTATTATTAAGAAAGCTGCATCTAAATTAAAACCAATTTTAATTACTTCGGATAAATCGAATATTAGAAACAATGGTAAAAAACCAATTATTGCAAATGTACTTTGGTATGTAACAATAGTTGTTGGTCTATATTTTTCTGATAAATATTTTACTATTAAGCTGTAACCAACTGCCGAAAAAACTGCTAACATAAGTAGTAAAACGCCTTTTAAAGGAACATCTAAAGATAATTCTTTATTAATTATTATAATAAAAACTCCTAATAAAGAGACTATTGCTCCTATTGTGTTCAATAAAGATAATTTTTCTTTATAAATATAATAGGCAAAAATAGGCACAAAAATAGGTATGGTAGAAATAATTACCGATGATATTGTAGATGGAACAAGTTGCAGACCAAATGTTTCGCCCAAGAAATACATAAATGGTTCAAAAAATGCAAGAAGTAAAAAATATTTTAAATCTTTTAAGTCAATTTTGTTTAGTTTTTTTGAAATAAGTGCATAAACCCACAAAAATGCACTAGAAACTAAAATACGAAAAAGGATTATTGTAAATGGCGAATAAATTTTTAAAGCTTCAACACTCCAAATAAAAGAAAAAGACCAAAAAATCATGGACAATACTAAAGCACTATATGTTTTTAGGTTTTTCAAAATTATTTCTCAAAAATCAAAAGTAGTTTTTTTAATTTAGTTTCAAGTGTTTCGTAAGAGAAATACTTTTTGCCTAAATTAAAATTATATTCGGCAATTTCTTTATTCAATTTTTTATTGTAGATTATTTCTGCCATATCTTTAACAGCTTGGTCTGTTAAATTATTATTTTCGAGCATTACGGTTTTAAAACCTTTACTACCAATATCTGGCCAATAAACGGGTTTGTAGTTATTTACAAAAATTGGTGTTTTAGAAAGAACTGCCTCTACAAAAGCATTTCCGAAACCTTCGTAAGTACTAAAATATGTGCAAGAATTGGCATTTGCATAAGCGTCAGATAATGAATACAAAACTTTATCTGATTTATTTAATCCCATATTGTTTATCATATGCGAAGCACAAACTACTTTGTTTTTAAGGTTTAAATCTACAACCAAATCTGTTAATTCTTCAAAATACGAAGCTCCTTCATCATCATTTGCATTGCCTGTAACAATTAATCTTACTTTTGGGTCATTTAGTTTATCAACTAATTTAATAGCTACTTCTATTCCTTTTCTACGAACAATTCTGGTTACTTGTGCAAGTAAAATATCATTTTCTTTAAAACCTAAATCGGATTTTAGTCTTTTGTTATGATTTGTTAATACGCCATAAGGAATATCAAAATTCATAACATTAGGTACAACAATTGAATCTCTGTCAAATCTTTCTTTTAATGTGCGTTGTCCATTTAAATTAATAACTGCATGAAAAGAATTTTTTATCCTTAATGGAAAAACATCATCAACAATTTTCATTATTTCTGGATAAGGTGAAACATAGCGTTCTCCCCTCTCCCATGCAAAATCGTGATCATGTGTAATTATAGGGATACCATTTTTTTCAAATGTTTTTTTTATTGCAATTCCCATTGATAAATGTGCAGGCAAAGCCGAAGCATTTTCAGATATTGCAATATCTATTTTATAATCCTTAATCCAATTATTTATTTCTTCTTCAATTATGCTTGCATAAGTTTCTATATGCTCTAATAGCTTTTCTTTATTTCCATCAGGATTATGAAATGCTTTGCGTTGTTCCCAAATACTTTCTGCCGAGAAAAACGACATACTTGGTGCTAATCGTTCGTTTTCAGAATTTAACTTTCTATCTTCAAACTGTCCTGATAAAATAAAGGTTTTATGCCCCATTTTATTTAAAACATCAATCCATTTTTCGGTTTCAAGAGCAACTCCATCTACACCACCAATACGTCCTATTAAAATACCTATATTCATATAAAAACTTAAGTTTACAAATTTAGTATAAATTAAAAAACCTTCAAGTAAAAACTTGAAGGTTTTGTGTTTCTCGAAATATTAAAGTTTATTCAACTTTTAATACATCAGCAATAGCTTTTTTGAAAGTTTCTTTTGGCAATGCACCCATAGCCATTTGTGGCTGTCCATCTTTTGGCACAAATAATAAAGAAGGAATACTCTGAATTCCAAAAACTTGAGCTAATTCTTGTTGATCTTCAGTGTTTACTTTATAAATATTTAATTTACCATCATACTCTTTTTGTAATTCTTCAAGAATTGGAGCTACCATTTTGCATGGCTGACACCAATCTGCATAAAAATCAATCATACAAGGTAAGTCTCCTTCGAATTTCCAATCTTTGTTATCTACGTAATTAAAAACTTTTGTTTTAAACGTATCTACAGTTAAATGTTCTAACATTATTTTAATTTTAAATTTATATTTAATTTTTCTCTTTTTTATCAAATACTATACCAGTAGAGAATTTATTAAAAAATGACTGCAAAATTATATTTTTTATTTAATATTATAGAATTCTTGACGTATTAATTGTAATTTTGTCAGTGAAAATTTAATAAATAGTGAAAATTACGAGTAAAATAATTGAACATCAGGTATTTAAAGCCATAAACAAAATAGCTTCAGATAATAATGTCAAAGTATTTATTATCGGCGGATTTGTCAGAGATTTATTACTTAACAGACAATCTAAAGATATTGACATACTTGTAGTTGGCAGTGGAGTTGATTTTGCCAAAAAACTTGCAAAATATTTGAATATTAAAAATGTTAGTTATTTCAAAAATTTTGGTACAGCAATGCTAAAGTATCAAGATATTGAGGTAGAGTTTGTTGGTGCAAGAAAAGAATCTTACGACAGAAACTCCAGAAATCCTATTGTAGAAGATGGTACGTTTGATGATGATTTAAATCGTAGAGATTTTACTATTAATGCAATGGGGATAAGTTTAAATTCAGAAAACTACGGAGAATTAATTGATAAATTTAATGGCATAAAAGATTTGAAAAACAAATTAATTAAAACTCCATTAGACCCAAATATTACTTTTTCTGACGATCCTTTGCGTATGCTTAGGGCTATTCGTTTTTCTAGTCAGTTAAATTTTTGTTTAGACAAAAAAATTATTGTTGCAATAAAGCAAAACAAAACACGTCTTTCTATAATTTCTAAGGAAAGAATTATTGATGAAATGAATAAAATATTACTTAGTCCTATCCCATCAAAAGGCATTAATTTGCTTGAAGAAACAGGGCTTTTAATGGAATTTTTGCCAGAACTTAGTAATATGAAAGGTGTAGAAATTATTGATGGATTAGGGCATAAAGATAATTTTTATCATAGCATAGAAGTGGTAGATAATTTGGCTAAAACAACAAACAATATTTGGTTACTTTGGGCAGGTTTGCTTCATGATATTGGCAAACCCAAAACTAAGCGTTTTCAGAAAGCACATGGTTGGACGTTTCATGGACACGAAGTTGTTGGTGCTCGCATGGTTGCCAAAATTTTTGAGCGACTTAAGTTACCTACTCACGACAAAATGAAATATGTAAAAAAATTGGTTGGTTTACACCTTAGACCTATAGCCCTTGTTAACGAGGTTAGCGACTCGGCTATCCGTCGTCTTTTATTTGATGCCGGCGATGATATTGATGATTTAATGCTTTTAGCCGAAGCCGATATTACTTCAAAAAATGATTTTAAGGTTAAAAAGTTTTTAAATAATTTTAAAATTGTTAGACAAAAATTAGTTGAAATTGAAGAAAAAGACAAACTAAGAAATTGGCAACCACCTGTTTCTGGCGATGATATAATGAAACTTTTAAACCTGAAACCATCAAAAGAAATTGGTATAATTAAAAATGCTATTCGTGAAGCTATTCTTGATGGAGAAATTGAAAACAATAGAGATTCTGCTCTAAAATTTATGTATGCAAAAGCGAAAGATATTGGCTTATAAATATTATTTTTAATTTGTAGATTGATTAGTAAATATTTTTTAATTTTACAGGTATATTTTTTTTGATATGATAAATAAAGATTTTTTAAAATCATTAGGTCCCGGTTTAATGTGGGCAGGTGCAGCAGTGGGAGTTTCGCATTTAGTACAATCTACAAGAGCAGGTGCTAATTACGGATTTTATCTTGTTGGGATATTAATACTTGCAAATATTTTAAAATATCCTTTTTTTGAGTTTGCACCACGATATGCCGCCGCCACAGGTAAAAATTTAATTTATGGATATAATAAAATTGGCAAATGGGCAATTTGGCTTTATGCTATTTTCACTTTTGGCACTATGTTTACAGTACAAGCAGCTGTTACTTTTGTTACTGCCGGTTTATTAGAAAGCATTTTTAAGATTGAAGCTATTAATACAGCAACATTAAGTTTAATCCTTCTTGTTGGCACAATGATAATTTTAATTATTGGTAAATTTTCGGTACTCGATAAAATTATTAAAATAATCATAATACTACTTACTTTATCAACAATTGTAGCTGTAATTTCAGCATTATCAACAGGTTATAATCCAAATCCTGATTTCGCAGAAAAATTTAATTGGAAAATTGCTGCCGATATTGCTTTTATTGTTGCTTTTGTTGGTTGGATGCCTGCCCCAATAGATGTTTCTGTATGGCATTCCTATTGGTCGGTAGAAAAGCAAAAAGAAACAGGATACAGACCTAAATTAAAAGAAGCTTTACTCGATTTTAAAATCGGATATATTGGTACAGCATTTTTAGCAATAGGCTTTTTAAGCCTAGGTGCTTTAATTATGTATGGCAAATCTCAAGAAGGTTTTCCTGATGCAGCAGGAGCTTTTTCTACAAAACTAATTGACCTTTACACCACTAGTATTGGCAATTGGGCATATCCAATTATTGCTCTGGCTGCTTTTACAACAATGTTTAGCACCACACTAACTTGTTTAGATGCTTACTCAAAAGTATTAAAACCAACAACCGAATATATTATTCCATCAATAAAAGAAAAAGATTATAAATGGTTGGTGTGGTTTTGGCTCACAATTGTTGTTTCAGGTGCTTTAGTTTTGATTTACTACTACATTAAAGATTTGAAAAAACTTATTGATATAGCTACAACAATGTCCTTTGTTACAGCACCTGTGCTTGCTTTTCTTAACTATAAAGCAGTTATATCTAAAGAAGTTGCCCCTGAATTTAAACCAAAAAAAGGATTAAGAATTTATGCAATAATAGGCTTAGTTTTTTTAACTTTATTTAGCATTGCATACATAATCTGGAAGATAAAATATGCCGAATAATTTATTATCTTTGCCACTTTATATTTAGAATATGGGCTTTATAAAAACTATTTTCATAATTGTTATTGCATTTTATCTTATCGGATTTATTGGCAAGTATTTATTTCCTTTTTTAATAAAAAGACAAGTTAAAAAAATGCAAAACAGACAAAATTCTTATTATCAACAAGAAGAAAAACAAGAAGGTGAGGTTACTGTGGATACTAGCAGAAACAAAAAAAATATTTTAGATTCTAACCAAGCCGAAGATGTTGATTTTGAAGAAGTGGAATAATCTTTAAAATTTATAGTTTGTAGATGCAATTTTTACACTAAAAAAACGTCCGCTTATAAACGTCTGTGCACATGTGTTAGCAGTTAATTCCAACTAACATCAAAGTTAATTGTTTAATTTTTAATTATTTAGTATTTTTACTTTTT
>CAZRWZ010000064.1:0-11980 GCA_964603745.1 uncultured Bacteroidaceae bacterium
GTTGTTATAACAGAATCGCAAGTATTTATTGCTTGAAAATGGCTTTCGTGAACCACATCAGCAATAATAATTTGTGATGTTCCGTCAGGGAAAGTGTATTCTGTATTATTGCAAACTGTTGTATCTGCTTCTGTAATTGCATAAACGGGATTAACAATTAAGCTCAAAACAACAGTACTATCGCAACCTAACTGAGATTGGAATACTTCTGTATATTCTCCAGCTATGCTTAACAGCTGAGTTCCAAAAGTGTAAGTTTCGCCTTCACAAATTGTTACTGCATCAGTTTCATTATAAGTAGGATTAACAATTAAGTTTAAAACAACAGTACTGTCGCAACCTAACTGAGATTGGAATACTTCTGTATATTCTCCGGCTATGCTTAACAGCTGAGTTCCAAAAGTATAAATTTCTCCATCACAAATTGTTACTGCATCAGTTTCATTATATGTAGGATTAACAATTAAGTTTAAAACAACAGTACTATCGCAACCTAACTGAGATTGGAATACTTCTGTATATTCTCCGGCTATGCTTAATAACTGAGTTCCAAAAGTGTAAGTTTCGTCTTCACAAATTGTTACTGCATCAGTTTCATTATATGTAGGATTAACTACCACTGAAATACCTGCTATAACTGAGCAACCTGCTGTTGTCCCTGTAACATGAAACTCTGTTGTTTCTGTAGGAGTTGCTGTTACATTTGCTTGATTAGGATTATCAATTGTGCTTTCAGGACTCCAAACATATGAAGTTGCTCCTTGTGCCGATAAATTAACAGTTTCGCCTAAACAAATTGCATTAGCACTTGAATATATTGTTAAATTTGGACCACCTTGTTCGTTTATAATAACATTCTTACTTATAGAACAAACACCTGAATTTACTTCTATTGGATATACACCTAATGCTAAGTTATTTATAGTAGGATTTTGTCCTGTTTCGGGTGTACCACCATTCCAAGTATATGTATAATTTAAATTATCACCACCTGTAAAAGTAAAACTTACACTTCCGTCGGAAGTACCACAACTTGCATTTGTAATAAAACTATTAAGAAGTATTTTATCTTCTACATTTAATGTTAAAGTAACAGTACTGTCGCAACCTAACAGAGATTGGAATACCTCTGTATATTCTCCAGATGTGCTTAACAACTGAGTTCCAAAAATATATGTTTCACCATCACAAATTGTTACTGCATCAGTTTCATTATAAGTAGGATTAACAATTAGAGTTAAATTTACCGTACTATCACAACCATATAAAGACGTAAAAATAGAAGTGTAATTACCTGCAATTGTTAATGCTTGTCCACCAAAATCGTAAGTTTCACCATCGCAAATAATAACTGTATCTGTTAAATTATAAACAGGATTTACATCTATTGTAATATCATCTGTTTCAGTTCCGCATACTCCTGTAACAACACAAGAATACACACCTGCATCAGCCACTGATATATTTGTTATATCAAATGTAGATAATGTAGAATCGCTAATGTTATTACCATTAAATTGCCATTGATATGTTAGGTTTGTACCTGTTGTTATGGTTGAAAGATTTACATTTGCACTTTCACAAGTAACAAAATTAGTTTGCTCTATATTTACAGAAGTTAATGTATTAACTATTAGATTTGCTGTATCTGTTAAAACTCCACAATCTCCAGTTACTATACATATATAATTGCCAGAATTTACTGTTGTAGCATCAGAAATAGTATAAGAGTTAGTGTTTGCATTACTAATATCACTACCATTAAATTGCCATTGATATGATAGATTAGAACCCGAAGCATTAATGTTAAAGGTATATTCTGCACCTTCGCAAATATTTGTATCAATAATATTGTTAGATATTTCTGTTGCTTGTGATACTGATAAATTATACGACATAGTTTCGCCCTCATTAACACAAGAGTACGTTCCAGATTGTAAAGTTGTAATATCATTTAAATATAGAATGTCAGTTGTTTCTCCAGTAAGAATTGTACCGTTAAAATACCATTGAAATGTAGTTCCTGGATTAGATGGCGTTAATTGCAATTGTACATTTTCATGTTCGCAAGCATTAGAACCTGTATTTGATATTATTGAAGGTGTACGATATAAATATACATCAATTGCAGGGAGATTAGAACTTGATTGATACCAAGTACCTCCAAAATTTAACATAGAATAAGGTTCTCCTCCATTTTGTGCTCCTATATATACTTTTTCGCTAGAGCTCCAATCCATTGTAAATCCTATAATATAAGTACCAGCTTCAGCTATGTATTTATTTAATAATTCTAAATTAATAAAATGACCGACATCAGATGTACTTGTATAATAAGCGTCAGATTCAGCAACTAATTCGTAATTAGAACCATTTAAAAAATAAACTTTAGCTTGTAAAACACCACCATTAGTACCATTTGTAATTTTACAAGAAACAGATTTTATAGTATCTTGTGTGTTAAATACAAATTTATTTCCTAAAAAATCACCTTGTGTAGCATTACTATACAAGCTAAGACTTGTTCCTATATCAATGATATGATATCTAGAAAAACGATTTGAATTAATATTTAATAAATAACTTAAGCTGTTATCATTTATATCTTCTTCTGTTTCTGATTGATTTACAGTATAATTTACAGTATAATTAGAATTGTTTTCTACACTAAACGCATGGCTTATTCTAAAAGTGTCAACTGTATTTGGATTTAAACTATTTCCTCCTGAAGCAAAAGATGTAATATTTTCTGAATAAACAGTAGATTCATTTTTATTAATAGAATAATCAAGATTAATACCTGTTTGAGTTTGTGCTCCAATATTTTTTATTATGGCATTAGAAAATAAATCTCCTGTTACTTGTTCAAAAGGCATGTATGAATATAAATTATCTTGACTGCCAAAACTCGAGTTAGCTTTAGAAAGCATTAAATCGTTATTATTTTTACTTGCAATACCAATATTGTCTAATAAAAAATCAACACCACTATTATCAGCGGTTAAATGAAACTTAAATTTCACATTATCATTAGCATAAGCTGATAAATCAACATTAGCTGTAAACCAAGTCCAATTACTATATGGCCAAGGCACTCCAGAAGCTTCAACAAGTGCTTGGTTATCTTCTTCCCAAATTAAATTCCACGATGTTCCATCATCATTTGTAATATAAATTTTTAAATCATTATTAGGTTTTGTTACAAACCAATAATAACTTGTAAAAAAATCGAATGTTAATACAGGATTTAACGCAGGGACAGAATATATTGAAGTAATTAAATTTTCATCTCTATCGGTATTTGTTCCTAAGTAAGTAGCTCCAAAACAAGCTGCCGGATTACCCTTAGTTTCTAACCAACGCCACTGATTTAATGTATCGGAGTTTGTTGCATTAACTACCCAATTTGTTGGTGCACCATTTGTTTCAGATCCATAGTTTTCAAAGCCTTCGGAGTTAATAATTGTAGCATTTTTATTTGTAATAAAAGCTGTTGTTATTTCTTTATAAGGAGTCGATTTTGCATAATTAACAGCAGTCTCTATCTGTTGCTGTGCAAAGCTTGATGTAAACATCAATAACATAATTAATAAAAGTAAATTTGTCTTTTTCATAAATTATAATTTTTAATAAATTTTTCGCAACAAACATAAAGCAATAAGAACTCATTTTATATCCCCCGATTGGGGGATATTTAAGTGTTTTTGCAATTTATATTGCATATAAATAAATAAATAAAGTATTGATATAGTTGTATTTGTACATCTTTAAGCTTTAAATAAAGATTTTTCTGATTTTTCAAATAAACGAATTAATATTAAAATTCTTATATTTGAAAACAAGCATACTTTAATAATTTATGAATATAGCTATAATTGATGATCAAGAACTATTTGCAAAAGGTTTGCGAGCCATACTTTCTAACAATACCAATATAAAAGAAATTGTTTGCTACCATACTTGTAAAGATACTTTAGATACAATATGTATTTTTAAACCTGATGTTGTTTTTCTAGATTTAAACTTACCCGATTGCACAGGTATTGATATTTTAAAAAAATTACGAGATAATAATTCTAAAGCAATAATATCAATACTAAGTATGTATAAAGACGACAATGTTATGGCGTTATCTAAACGCTTAGGAGCAAATGCATATTTATCTAAAGATGCAGATATTGACGAAATTAATTCTGTAATAAATATGGATATTGCTAAAAACAAATTTTATATAGGAAACGATTTATTAAGTAAAAAAGACAATATAGATGAGGATTTAGCTAAGCGAATTAATATCACCAATAGAGAAAAAGAAATATTAAAATGTATTATTAATGGAGATAATATGGATTATATTTCGGATAAACTATTTATAAGTACTCATACAGTAAAAAGTCATATAAAAAACATAAAGAAAAAATTAGATGTATCAACAACAACAGAGTTGGTTTCATATTTATTTAGGAATAAAATTATTATGTAAATTTAAAAAACACTTTTGACTAAAAAAGCCTTAATATTTTTATTAATTCTAGTAAGTTTTTTATCGTATTCGAGTAGGATAGACAGCTTGTTGCCAAAACTTGTGATAAAAAATTATACGCATAATTTTAGTTTCAACACGCATAGCATTGTATTTAAAAGTACAAAAAATTTAAAACTTACCGAGTTGTTAAACTTAATAGAGCAAAACAAAATAAACCCAACAGACAACAAACCAACCAAAGGAATAAACAAAAATTTTTATTATTGGATATTTTTTAAAATACAAACAAACGAAGATATTACAATACGCAATGCCACTACAAATATTGACAAAACATATTTGTTTAATATAAAAACCCCTACCGACACTTTAGTAAAACTAGGCACAAGTTTAAAATACTCAGAAAAATCTATACAAACCGAACAAATTATTTTTCCTATAAGCAAAAATACAAAGGAACAAATATATGTAATAAAAATTATAAAATTATACGATTCCTTATCGTTTCCGCTTACACTACACAGTACTAATGAGTATGTTAGAATGATAGCCGTAAAAAATTCTTTATATGTTTTATTTTTTACAATAATGATTATTTTAAATATCGGGAGTTTAATTTTTGGTTTAATTCTAAAACAAAAATTGTTTCTTTATTATAGCTTCTATAGTTTAACTGTAATTACAATCTACGGCACTTTTAAAAATATTTTTTCGGAACATTTATTTCCCGAAATACCAGAAATTACTTATTATTTAAAAAATATTTCAATGTTATTAGCTGTAAGTTTTAATCTGTTTGCCCTAAAATTTTTAAACATTAGTAATTACAGTAAAAAAATAGCTTTTGTTTTTAAATTAACAACTGTTATATCCTTAGTTTTATTACTCATATCAATAACAGCACCATACACTTACAGGTTTTATATTTTTACTACATTCTATATAATTTTTGCAATATATTTAGTTTTTCTATTAGTTGCTTTAATAATTTTATACAGGAAAAAAGTTAAAAACATAATTGCATTTAGTATAGCTTTTTTACCTGTTGTTATAGGAATATTGACAACAATATTAATAAGTTTTAAGGTATTACCCTCATATTTATTATCATACGATTTGCCTGTTTTTGGTACAGTTATAGAATTTACAGTTTTTATAATAATAATATTGATAGAAACAAAAAAATTAGAAGCCCAAAGAAATAAATTAATTGTAAATACATCGGATACAAAACGACAAATTTTAACAGCTTTTGCCACAGGCTCTGATGATGCGGGCACTTTTACATCTATTGAATTACACGATAATATTGGTAGTAAGTTGGCATTGCTAAAACATAAACTAACTAAAAATATTGATATTTCGGCAATTGATGATGTTGAGAAAATAAAAACAGATATATCTAATATATCAACAAATATTGAGAAAAAAATTATAGATAAAATAAGTTTTAAAGAAGCTTTAATTACATTTACAGAGGATTTTAAAAAATATTCCGATATTGAAGTTAAGATAACAAACGAAGATTTCACAGATATTACAGGCGATAATGCTTTGCAGATACTTCGTGTTGTGCAAGAAACTTTTACAAATGTGCTAAAATATTCTAAAACAAATAGAATAGATGTTATTTTAAAAAATAATACAATAATAGTAAAAGATAAAGGTATCGGTTTTGATATAGAAGAAGTTAGTAAAAACGCAACCAACGGACTGAATAACATGAAGATACGTATTGATAATATTGGAGGGGAATTGCTTATAAAATCTGTAAAAGGAAAAGGCACAGAGATTAAAATAAAAATAAATAAAACTAATGAGTAATCTAAAAAATATAATATCAATAATATTTTTTGTTTTTATTGCAATAAATAGTTTTGCGATAAACAATATTTATATTGATACGGTATTTGTTTTTAACAAAAAAATAGACAAAAGTATTCTTTTTAACGATTACACAACTGTTTATAAATCAGAGGTAAATCACAATATAAATGATTTGTTAGAAAAGATAAAATCTGAAGAAATAAGAAAAACAACAAACAATGCTGCTCGTGGTTTTACAAAAGATTATTATTGGATATTTTTTAAATTTAAGAACGCTACACACAAAAATTTAGAATTTATATTAGATAATTTTACACCAAATATCGATAGTGTTTTTTTAATGGCAATTAACCATAATACAATAGATACAATTTTTGTAAGCGGAAAAAAAATTGCATTTAACAAACGTAGTATAAAATCAAATCAGATATATTTTCCGTTTAAGCTAAAAGCTAAAAGCGAAAGTTTATTATATGTGCTTAAAATTGCAAAAATTGGTGATTCTCTTGCTTTTCCGCTTGGATTAGAAAATAAAAGCTATTACTTTAACAGTATAAAAAACAAAAGATTATTTCATTTTATTTATTTTTCGGTTCTATTCGTAATTATTTTTATTAGTTTGTCTTATGGCTTAATAACAAAACAAAATATTTTAGTTGCATACGGAACTTATGCTTTAAGTTTGGGCTTGTATTTTTTTTCGTATAAGGCGTATACTATTGAATATTTAGACCCAAACAACAATTTTATTTTAAAATATAACAGCCTGTTTCAGGTATTTATTTATATAGCCTTTTTGTTTTTTATAATAGTTTTTTTAGAGTTAAAAATACACAATAAAAAATTATATAATTTATACAGAAATTTAATATTTCTCGGTTTTTTTGTAAGCATACTATTCTTAATAAACAACTCTTTATTAGAGGTTTATGTTTTCAAGTTTTTTTATTATTTAAGTATACTCACACTATTTTCTGTGCCAATAACTTTATCTAAAATTTACAAAAAAAATAAATTAGCAGTTATTACTTTAATAATAGTGCTTGTACCTATTATTTTCGGAACATTAACAACAATGTTGGTAGGTTTAGGCTTTTTTCCGGGTAGCTTATTAAAATACGATTTAATGCTAACAGGTTCTTTTATAGAAATGGGATTTATTGCATTTGCAATTATTTACAAAATTTATATTAGAGATAATAACAGACGAAAACTTTTGTTAAAAGAATTAGAAGTACAAAAAGAACTTTTAGAGGCATATAAAACAGGTTCAGAAAACAAAAATTCTAAAATCTCAAACGAGTTAAACACTAAAGTTTCGGAGCAATTAGAATATATTGAACAGCTAATTAAGAAAAAAGCAAATAAAGAAATTATAACAAAACATATTAATGATGTTTATGAAAATATAAGACAATTATCGCATAAACTATCGCATCAAACATTAAAGATAATAGGTTTAGAAAATTCTTTAAAACAGCTTGTTACAAAAAAAAGACAAGGCACCGACATAACTATTTTTATTAACTTTATAGATTTTAAAGATTTGTTCGATAAAAAAGGCTTGTATATTTACAATGTAATTGAAGAAGCACTCGAAAATGCTATAACACACTCACAATGTTCAGAAGTGCTTATAGAAATAATAGGACACAACGACGAAACAATTTTCACAATTGATGATGATGGAATAGGTTTTGAAATAGACAAATTGAAAAGCAAAATAAATATACTAAATATGCAAACAAGAATAAATCTTATAGGCGGATTTTTCGAAATAAGTTCTTATCCAAACAAAGGAACTCATATCTTTTTTAGTGTTCCTGTTAGTTAATAGCATTTTATAAGGGTATGAAAAATGCCTAACTATATATTTATAATCAAATCAAGAGATTGAACTATAAAGTTCTAGTTCAAAGCCTGTCCCGATTTATTTCGGGGGCGTGTGAGAAATTCAAACCTCAGAGCAAGCATAAAACTATGATTTTAACATTTGTAAATGCAAACTTATAAGCACATATGTTTTAAAAAGTTTGCACTTACAATAGAATATTTTAGTTTAAGTTGCTTTATAATAATTTGTTATGCGTTTCTCAGTAAGCCCTAATTATGGTTATGCTATAATAGTAAAACATTTGTTGGCATCATATAATTATTGATAAACTAAAGTTAAAAGTGTCAAATGATATAAATTCTCAAGACACACTAAATCAGGCATTTATACAATAAAGTAGTGCTCGGGTTATTTTGCATGTAACTGTGTGCTAGTATTATAGGTGTTTTAAATGTCAAACTCAAGAATTTTCGTAAAAGATTATTTCGGAATATAATTATTCAAAAAATCGTATAAATTACAAACTCTAATATTTTTCTTTATTTGGTAATTATCACTATTTGGTGTTATAACATAATTTTCTTTAGCATTTAAATCGGAAAATGCGTAGAAACTACCTCTTGTTAATTTAGGACTTGAACTGTATTTTATTTCAATAGAAACAATAGGTTTTTGAGATTTTGTAATAACTAAATCACACTCAGAACCATCGTGAGTTCTATAAAAATAGTATTGATATTTATTAGGTAATAGTTCTATAATTTGCTCGATAACAAAGCCTTCCCACGAATTACCTAAAATAGGATTTCCGTATAAATCTTCTTTTTCATTTATATTCTGTAAATAGTGTAATATTCCGCTATCCCTAATATAGATTTTTGGTGATTTTATTAGCCGTTTTTTAATATTGGTATGGTATGGTTGTAGTAATCTTACAATAAATGCACTTTCAAAAAAACTAATATATTTTTTTATTGTATTTGAACTTAATCCTAGCGATTTAGCTAAATTATTGTAATTAATAATCTCTCCTTGAATATGAGAAATCATTTGTAAAAGCTTTATTAAAATATTTTTATCTGTATTTAAGCCTAAATTAGGCAAATCTCTTTCTATGTATGTTTTAATGTAATTATAATGCCATTGTTCAACAAATTCTGATTTTTTTGCTAAAAAAGCATTGGGATACCCCCCTCTTAGCCATAATTTATTATAATCGCTTTGCGTATTTATTTCAGTTAAATTAAAAGGTGCTAATTCTATATATGCTATTCTACCTGCTAAACTCTCAGAAGAATTTCTAATTAAATCAGGACTTGCAGAACCCAAAATAATAAAACGAGATGCTTCTCTTTTTAGATCAACCATTGAGCGCAATATAGGAAATAAATAAGGTGTAGTTTGTATTTCATCTAAAATAATACATTTGTCGATATTATCTTCAAAATATAATACAGGATCTTGAAGTTTTGCTATATCTCTGGGGTTTTCGAGGTCGATATATATTGTTTCTTTTTTTATATTCTTTGCAAGTTCTTTTGCTATTGTTGTTTTTCCAACCTGACGAGGTCCAATAATCCCCACTATTGGAAAAAAAGATAATGCCTCTGTTATTTCGGTTAATTTATTTCGTATAATCATTTTGTAAAATTACATTAAGTACCGTTAAATTGCAAATAAAATTAAAAATAACGGTATTTATTAGTCACAAATATAATTAAAACTATGCACTTCTAATGCATTTTGCTTTCAGCTTCTAAGAAAAGTAAAAAGATATTAGAGCTTAGATATTTGTAAATGCAAACTTATAAGCACATATGTTTTAAAAAGTTTGCACTTATAATAGCGTGCTTTGATTTAAGTGGCTTTATAATAATTTGTTATGCGTTTCTCAGCAGACCCTACATAATTTAATTTATCATTTTTTGTACAAGCATTATATTAATCCAGTGAAAACATAACAAACATATTGTTGATATACAATTTACTTAATGACGAAAAACAACAAAGTTTTGAATTTTCGTCATTAAGATGTATCTTTGACGAAAAAACAATGGTAAAACGAGAAATATATTTAAATAAATTGAGGCAACTCAAAGACCAAAATCTAATAAAAGTCATTACGGGTATTAGACGAAGTGGCAAGTCAACCTTATTGGAAGTTTTTAAGAATGAATTAATATTAAGTGGTGTTTCTTCAAAGAATATTATTTTCCTCAATTTTGAGGAACGAGAAAATCTGAGTTTTACAAACTGGACAGAATTATATGATGAAATTATTAAAACCGTAAATACTGATAATAAATATTACATTTTTTTAGATGAAGTGCAATTGATTAATGATTTTGAGAAACTCATTAATAGTTTATATACAAAAAAGAATATTGATTTATACATTACAGGCTCAAATGCGTATTTGTTATCAAGTGAATTAGCAACACTCTTAACAGGTAGATATATCGCTATAAATATTCAGCCATACTCATTTAAAGAATATGTATTAGCAAACGAAGAAGAAAAGAATACGGACAGGCTTTTTCGGAAATACTTAAATGAAAGTGCTTTCCCAGAGGCTGTAACGCTATCTAAGCAAAATAATGATTTAGTAAATGATTATCTTCAATCTATTTATGATACTGTCATAATTAAGGATATAGCTCAACGATACAAATTGAGAAATATTCATAATCTTCATCGTGTTATAAGTTTTTTATTTAATTCAATAGGCTCTTATGTTTCACCTACAAATATTGCAAAAGAGCTGAATAAAAATTCTCAAAAACAGATATCGCATAATACAATTATTAAGTATTTAGATTTTCTAACTCAATCTTACATTTTATATGTAGCTCCTCGATATGATATAAGAGGTAAAGAATTATTGACAACAAATGAAAAATACTATCTTGTAGATTTAGGATTAAGAAATATTACAGCAAGCAATAAATACGATACTGATTTAGGTCATAAATTGGAAAATATCGTTTATTTTGAATTATTTAGACGAGGAGGTAAGGTATATGTAGGCAAACACAATGATAAAGAAATTGATTTTGTTGTACAAAAATCAAATAATGAAAGAGAATATTATCAAGTAGCTTTTACTGTTAATGACGAAAAAACATTTAAAAGAGAGATTTCGGCATTTGAAAAAATTAATGATAATTACCCCAAATATCTTTTAACACTTGATTATGATAATGCAAATATAGGTGGTATTCAAAAATTAAATGTTATTGATTGGTTATTACAATAAACTAAAGAAATAAGATAATAATAAAAAAAGTATAATTAAGCTATAAAACAAAAGCCTCTCAAAAAGAGAGGCTTTACAAAAAAGTGGTGCTACCAAGAATCGAACTAGGGACACATGGATTTTCAGTCCATTGCTCTACCAACTGAGCTATAGCACCGTGGCTTGTTTGCGGTTGCAAATTTAAACATATTTTTTAATCGTGCAAATTTTTTTTATTAAAAGAATAAGACAAATTCATACTTTATCACATCTTTAAATTAACACAATTACTAATCCTTGTTTTTAAGGGAGTTCGAAGGATTTCTTAGATGTTTTTTTAAGTTTATTAAAATTAATAATGAGAAAAAAAATGAAAGGCTTGTTTTAGAAAGTTTGCACTTATAATAGTATATTCTGGTTTAAGTGACTTTATAATAACTTGTTAGGCGTTTCCTGTCAGACCCTAATTAGTGTCTGTCCATAAACTCAATAGATTGAACTATAAAGTCCGATTTCTGCGTTACGCTTGTAATTTTAAAATTCTCGAAGTTTAAAATATGTTAATAAACAAATTTTTGTTTGATAAAAGTCATAATTT
>CAZRWZ010000065.1:0-11887 GCA_964603745.1 uncultured Bacteroidaceae bacterium
ATAAACTCTATTAAAAAATTAATTTTTAAATATCTCTAGCTGTAGAGTTAGTTTGTCTTTAAGTTCTTTGCGAGGCACAATATAATCTAAAAATCCGTGTTCTTGCACAAATTCTGAGCGTTGAAATCCTTCGGGTAAATCTTTTCCAATAGTTTCTTTAATAACTCTAGGTCCTGCAAATCCGATTAAAGCTCCCGGTTCAGCAATATTTACATCGCCAAGCATAGCAAAAGAAGCTGTAACACCACCAGTTGTAGGGTCGGTTAAGAAAGAAATAAAAGGTAGTTGTGCATCGGCTAACTGAGTAAGTTTTGCCGATGTTTTTGCCATTTGCATAAGCGAAATGGCAGCTTCCATCATTCTTGCACCACCAGATTTAGAAATAATCATTAACGGATATTTATTTTCTATACAAAAATCTATGGCACGTGAAATTTTTTCGCCAACAACCGAGCCCATAGAACCACCAATAAAATTAAAATTCATAGAACAAACAACTAAATCATTGCCATTAACTTTTCCATATCCGGTAGTTATAGCATCATTATGTTTAGTTTTTTTTATCATGGCATCAATTCTGTCGGTATATTTCTTTGTGTCTTCAAATTTTAAAGGATCAGCAGATTTTAAATCTTTATCTAATTCTTTATATTTATTGTCATCAAAAACTATTTCGAAATATTCTTCGGTGCCAATTCTATCGTGATATCCACAATCGCACACATAAAGATTATCTATATGGTCGCTTTTTGGTATAACATTTTTACACTCAGGGCATTTAAACCACAGACCTTCTTTAACGTCTTTTTTATCTTTTGTATCGGTATTTATACCTTTTTTTAGTCTATTAAACCACTTCATATTTTCTTAGTTTGCAAAGTTTGTAAAGTTTATAAAGTAAATGCTTAGAAAACAAATTAATCTAGCATTAATTTTAAATAAACAAAACTAATTTCTATTTAAACAATTAAGATCTTCGAAAGCTATCATAAGTCTGTCAACAACAGATTTTTCGCCTTCTCTTAGCCAAGTTCTTGGGTCGTAGTTTTTTTTGTTTGGTTTATCATTTCCATCAGGATTACCTATTTGAGCTTGTAGATAAGCTTCTTTTTTCTTGTAGTTTTCTAAAACTCCATTCCAAAAAGCCCATTGTGTGTCGGTATCAATATTCATTTTTATAACGCCGTAGCTAATAGCTTCGCGTATTTCTGTGCGACTTGAACCAGAACCACCATGAAATACAAAATCTACAGGTTTATCGGCAGTTTTATATTTTTCTTGAATATATTTTTGAGAATTATCTAAAATTTTTGGAGTAAGTTTTACATTTCCGGGTTTGTAAACGCCATGCACATTACCAAACGAAGCTGCAATAGTAAATTTATCAGATATTTTTAGCAGTTCTTCGTAAGCATAAGCAACTTCTTCTGGTTGAGTATAAAGTTTAGAATTGTCAATATCTGTATTATCAACACCATCTTCTTCGCCACCAGTAACACCAAGTTCAATTTCTAATGTCATATCTATTTTGCTCATGCGTTCAAGATATTTTTTTGAAATTTCAATATTTTCCTCGATTGTTTCTTCCGATAAATCAAGCATATGTGAGCTAAACAAAGGTTTTCCTTGTTGTTCAAAAAAATCTTCGCCTGCATCAAGCATTCCATCAACCCATGGTAAAAGTTTTTTTGCAGCATGGTCGGTATGTAAAATAACTACAACACCATACATATCTGCCATATTATGCACATGCAATGCCGCAGAAATAGCACCTGCTATAGAGGCTTCTTGATTGTCGTTTGTTAATGATTTTCCTGCATAAAATTGTGCTCCACCATTAGAAAATTGAATAATTACAGGAGAATTTGCTTTTTTTGCAGCTTCCATTACGGCATTAACAGAATTTGTTCCAATAGCATTTACTGCTGGCAATGCAAAATTATTTTCTTTGGCAATTCTAAAAATTTTCTGAACATCGTTGCCTGATACAACTCCCGGATTAATTTCATCAAATATTTTTGTCGACATATCGAGTATTTTTAATTTTAAAATTCGAGCCAAAGATAAATTAGATTTTTCATTTTACAAACATACAAACTTATATTTTTAAAGTTTAGTAGTGTATTAATTTTAAAATTTTATAAAGCTGCGTATATTTGTGACTGAAAATGTATATGAAATTTTTTATATTGTTAATTATTGTAGCCTCGTTTTTTAAAATTAGAGCACAAGAACTAACTTACGTTAATTACACAACAAACGATGGCTTATTATCATCTACTGTTAATTATGTTTTTCAAGACAAAAATGGTTGTATTTGGATTGCTACAAAGTATGGTGTATCGCAATTTGATGGATATCTATATAAAAATTACACAATAACTGATGGCTTGGCATATAACAATATTGTTGATATAGCTCAAGATAAAAAAGGTATAGTATGGTTTCTTTCTTCAAATTTTAAACTAAGTTATATTAAAAATGACACTATTTATAAATACAAATATAATAGTGTGATACAGAATGAATTATATAGTCGCTCAGAGTATGTAAAAAATTCTTTTTCTGTTGATGAGGGTAAAAAAAAGTTTGCAATTAACAAAAGAGGACTTTTTATTATTAATGAAGAAGGTAAATTGCTAATTCTTTATAACGAAGAGTTGATAAACAAAAAAAATGTTATTGGAAAAAATAGTAGAGGTGCTTTTGCAATAAAATCTAATTTTAATGAAGATACAATGATTTATACCAACAATTGTAATTTTATTAAATCTAATTATATTTTTAGTTATCACGATACAGTTAATACAGATATTATACGAATTGCCGATTATTATAATTATTTCTTTTTAGCAAATAATACAAAAATAATATGTTTCAAAAATGCTAAAGAAACTTATTCAACAGAATTAAATGAAATTATTCAGTATCTTAAAGTTATTAATCATAAATTGTGGGTAGCTACAAAAAATAAAAAAGTTTATTTATTTGATATTGCAAAAAACGGAAAATTAACTAAGAAAAAAGAAATTATTAAAGGTGTTTTAATAAACTCTATAACAAAAGATAGAGAGGGAGGTTTTTGGCTCTCTACCGAGGGTAATGGTATTGTGTATATTCCTGAATTAGATGTGTTTGAATATAAATTAATTGGAGAAAATACTGTTTCAAAACTTACCGATATTATTGAATTTGATGGTAATATTTATGTTGGCTTAAGCAATGGAACAGTTATAAATATCACACAAAATAAAAAATTTATTATTGGTAGTAATTTAAAAGAATCATCGTTGAAATTTGCTAAAACTGATGATAAATTATTTCTGAGTTTTGATAATAAATTATATAAAATAACTGATGGCTTTGCCAAAGATTTTTTTAATGTTGAAGCAGAAAATATAGAGGATTTTAAAATTAAATCTATAGAAACATTTGCCAATAGTATTTTGTTGTCGAGTAATGACGGTTTTATTTTTCTCGAAGATGGAATTCTGAAACGTGTATTTTCTCCAGATAAAAAATATAAGCTATCAGTAAATAAAACATACAGGCTGCCAAATAAAACATTGTTAATTGCCAGTGAAAATGGTTTGCTAAGATATAATAATTCAGAAATGTTTAGTTTCGGAGATAAAAACCCATTATTAAATATTTCAATAAAAGATATAGTTTCTGATAAAATGGGAGATAATATTTTTGTTGCCACCTCTGGCTATGGCTTACTTTGTATACAAAAAGACACAATTATAAGTTATCTCGATAAAAATCTTAATTCTGATATTATTCTTTCTTTATGCAAAAAAGATTCAATAATGATAATTGCATCAAACAAAGGAATTGATTTGGTTAGATTTGATAATAAGATGGATTTTGAAATAGTTCAAAAATATAACAAACAATATGGCTTGTTATCAAACGAAATTTATAAAGTAATTTGTTATGATAGTTGTATTTATGCAATGTCGAAAAAAGGTGTAAATAAAATTAACTATACAATTTCTAAAGAAAAAAGTTTAGCTCCAAAGGTTTTTATTAAAAGGTTTTATATTAACGATTTTGATACAACTAAACATAATAATTGTAAGCTTTCGTATAGTCAAAATCATGTATCATTCGATTATATAGGCTTGTCGTATAAAAATGCAGGAAATATAGTTTATAAATACAAACTTGTTGGAAGTAAATCAGACTGGGTGATTTCTAAATCTGTAAAAGCCGAATATCCTTTTTTGCCAATAGGTAAATACCAATTTATAGTTTATGCATCTAACGAAGATGGTGCTTGGAGCGATACTCCTGCAACTTTCGATTTTGAAATTTTACCTCCGTTTTGGCGAACATGGTGGTTTATTATTTCGGGTATAGTATTGTTCTTTTTGTTAATAACTATTGTTGTTCGTTTTATAATTGTAAATATTAAACGCAAAGAAAAACTTCGTCAAGATTTGTTAATGTATAGGCAACAAGCACTTAGAAAACAGATGAATCCTCATTTTATTTTTAATGCACTTAATTCTATTCAACTTTTTATACTGCAAAACGATAAACGTATGTCTAACAAATATTTAAATAAGTTTTCATCGTTAATGCGTATAGTTTTAGAAAATTCGCAAAACAATTTAATCACTATAGAAAGAGAATTATCTGCACTTCGTTTATATTTAGAGATAGAATCAATAAGATTTAAAGATAAATTTGTTTACAGTGTAAATGTAGATATTGATATAGATGAGGGATTGTTTAAAATATTGCCATTATTGTTGCAGCCTTATGTTGAAAATGCTATTTGGCATGGATTAATGAATCTTGAAAAAGATGAAGTTGGCAGATTAAATATTGATATTAATTTAGTTGATGAAAAAATACAATGCCTAATTATTGACAATGGAGTGGGAAGAGAAAAGGCAAGAGAACTTGTAAGTAATAAAAACCGAAGTCACGAATCTTTAGGAACTAAAATAAACAATAATAGGATAGAAACATTTAATTTTTCTAGAGATGCAAATATTGTAATTTATTACGAAGATTTAAAGTCTTTAGATGGTAAAGCAAGTGGCACTAAGGTAGTTATTGAACTTCCGATTATTAAATAAAGTCCGATTTCTGCGTTACGCTTGTTTGAAAAATGGTCATTTACATATGTAAACTCATATTTTTCAACCTACGCAAGCTTTGAACTCGAACTTTATATTTCAATCTCTTGACTTTATGGACATGCCCTAGATAGCGTTTTTCTAAGCTATGTTTAAAAACAAAAAAAGCCACAAAAATGTGGCTTAAATATTATTTTAGAAAAGATAAGATTAAAATCTTTTTTCTTTAATTCTAGCTTTTTTACCTTGTAAATCACGTAAGTAGAAAATTCTTGCTCTTCTAACTTTACCTAATTTATTTATCTCTATTTTATCAATTTTTGGAGATGCAACAGGAAAAATTCTTTCTGTACCAAAAGTACCAGACATTTTTCTTACAGTAAAAGTTTCTGTGTTTCCAGAACCTCTTCTTTGAATTACAACACCTCTATATTGCTGAATACGCTCTTTATTACCCTCTTTAATTTTGTAATGCACTGTTACAGTATCACCGCTTTTAAATGCAGGGTGTTTAGTTTCGTTTGCATACTCGCTCTCAACATATTTCATTAAATCCATCTCTTCAACAATTAAGTATTATACAAATTTTGGATTGCAAAAATAGTAATTATTTTTTTAATTAAATCATTGTTTGATAAAAAACTTTAAAGTTTTTGAAAATAACTTGAATACTTAGGGTCTGATGAAAATCTCTGAGGTACATTAGATTTTTATTTTCTGAAATGCAGATGTATAAATATACCTCAAATTGAAGAAGATAAAAACATGATGTGCGTCAGAGTAAGCATAAAACTGTAATTTTAACATTTATGCGTTTATCAGCAGACCCTACTTATGTTTTTATTTAACCTCTAAGCTATCAACAACAAAACTTTCACTACCAAAAATACCAAAACCATTTTCTATATTGTTATATACTTGTACAGCCTCGGCAAAAGGGTCTTCCGAAGTTGAATTTTGTAGATGTAGTGATAATTCATAGTTATACAAAGCTTTATCTACCCTGTGTAATACAATATATATTGTTGAATTAGCACTTCCGTTGCCACCCATATCATCATAAAAATACTTTGGTGTAATAAATTGAAAATCAATATCTCCACCACCCGAAATAAGGTTATTAAAAAGCAAATAGTCTCCCCAATAATTTTCTTCTACTTTTAAATCCATTGATTCTGTGTATATATTATCTCCATTTTCATTTAAGCATTCCAAAAAATAATAAGAATTTTCATCGGTATTTAAAATCTTCATTTTTATACTTAAATAATTTTCGTCGTAATATTTAGTTGATGATGTGTCTATTATATCAAACAAATTTGGATTTAAGATACTTGTTTCAGCTTTTATTGTTTTTAAATCGCCATTACTAATTTCAATTTTATATGTATTTCCTTTTTTTGCAATATGATTGAATATATAAGAACCGTTTCCTGTATAATTTTTAGATGTTATTGGTGTTCCGTTTTCGGTTAATACAATTGTAGCATTATCAATATATTCCATATCAGAGTCATCTATAATAGATTTACTTTTTGTAAGATTTAAAACTATTTTTTCATTATTCTGAAGAATAGAATTTAAGACTATCTTTTTTTCTTTTTCTTCTACATTAAGGTTTATCACTTTTTTGCAAGATTGTGAAAATAACATCACAAAAATCAATAATATATATATGTTATATTTTTTCATCTTAATTAAATTTAAAGTTATATCTAAACGAAGGAATTATAGGGAATAAGCTTATTTGATAAAGTTGTGTGCTTCCAGATTCTTTCGAGAAATAAAGGAAAAAAGGATTTTGGCGACTATATGCGTTATACAATCCAAAACTCCAAGTTCTAACACCGTGTTTCATTTTTTTATGAAAGTTTACGCCTAAATCTAAACGGTGATAATTAGGCATTCTATAATTATTTCTTGTTTCTATATATTGAACGTAGTTGTTTGAAAAGAAATTTTTATTTTGATGCATTCCTGCATACTTTTCGGTTGCTAGGGTAACAGCATTTCCTGTACCAAAAACCCAAGTTAAACCCATATCTATATCTTCGTTAAAATGATGTGTTATTGCAATGCCTATATCGTGTCGTCGGTCGTATTTATACGGAAAAACTTCGCCAAACGAAATGCCGTCGAATTGGCGGTTTGTCCACGAAAGTGTGTATCCAATCCAACCGGTAGTTTTTCCTCTTTCTTTTCTTATTAAAAACTCCATTCCATAAGACCAACCTTTACCTTGTATTACTTTATTTTGCCAATCATCACTAATAGAAAAGAAACTTGCCCCCTCTTTGTATTCTAGTAGATTTGACATAGTTTTGTAGAAACCTTCAATACTAAATTCAAATTTTTTATTAAGCTTATAAATTCCTCCTAATGCTACTTGGTCTGACACTTCTGGCTTTAATTTTGTGGTTGTTGGCACCCATAAATCTGTTGGCAAACCTATTGTTGAATTCGATAATAAATGTATGTATTGAGACATTCGTGCATACGAAGCTTTTACCGAAATATTTTCTTTTAAAAGATATCTTATTGATGCCCTTGGTTCTAAATTTGTGTAATTTTTGTTTTTTACAAGAAATCCCGAAAAATTAAGACCTACATTTGCTTTTAATTTTTTAGTAATTTTTACGTCGTCTTCAACAAAAAACGAATATTCGTGCGAGTAGAGTTGCTTATTTCCAAAACTTGTATCTAAATTATCAGAGCCTGTTTCTTTGTATTCAAACACGTTAACTCCCGGATTAAACGTATGATAAATTTCTGAAACTCCAAACTTTATATTATTATTAGGATTTGGTGTATAGTCAAAATCTACTCTACCCGAAACATCATCAATACCCGATTTATATTCAAACATATCGCTATAACTCTGAGAGTTTGACTTGGAGCTAGATTCAAATCCTGTGGTGAAATTATATCTACTATATGTTAATGTTATATTGCTAAACAACTTATTATTAACCAAATAATTCCATCGCAATGCATTGGTAATATTCCCCCATCTTATTTTTCCTTTTTCTTCGTATGCCGTTTCTGAAAAAGAGTATTTATTATTATAATAAAATTTATCGTTTCCGAGATAAGAGCTTAGATATATTCTAGATTTATCAGAAAACTTATGATTTATTTTTGCATTTATATCATAAAAAAAGTAACCTGCACTTGTTCCGTTATTTATTGCCATAATAAAAGGCATTGCTAAAACATCAAGGTAAGTTCTACGGGCACTAACTATAAAAGAGGTTTTATCTTTAATAATAGGGCCTTCTATTGTAGCTTTAGAAGAAATTAAACCAATTGAAACCTCTCCTGTTATTTTTTTCATATTTCCTTCTTTCATTCTTATGTCTAAAACAGAAGATAGCCTGCCACTGTAACGTGCAGGAAATCCACCTTTTATCAAGCTCATACTTTGAATAGCATCGGCATTAAAAACCGAAAAGAAGCCAAACAAATGGCTTGCGTTATAAACAGGCACACCATCAAGTAAAATAAGGTTTTGGTCTGGACCACCACCACGCACATAAAGCCCGCCTGTACCTTCGCTACCAGACTGAACACCTGGCATAAGCTGTATGGTTTTCATTATATCAACCTCGCCCAAAAGTACCGGCAAGGTTTTTACATCTTTCATCGGTATTTCAATGGTACTCATTTGTGTTCTTTCTACATTATTTTCTGTTATAGTTGCTTCTACAACAACCTCTTCTAATAAATTATCGAGTTCGGCTTCAAATGTAATTACTGTGTCTTTGTGCAAATCTACATCTATAGTAATAGTTTTATATCCTAAATACGAAAAAGCTAATTTTCTTTTGCCTTTTGGCAATGTAAAACTATAGAAACCATAATTATTAGTGATTGTTCCAAGCATTAGATTTGGTTCGAAAACACTTGCCGAAATCAAATTTTCGCCTGTCTGTTTGTCTTTAATGTATCCGCTTATTGTGTATTTTTCTTGTGCCGAAAGAAAAAAAAATGCAAATATTAAAGAAATTGTAGTTAATATTTTCATCAATAGTTTTGTTAAATTTTTATATAAACACTTTTAGGTTAAAAATGTTGCACGAAAAACAAACTATTTTTTAGATATCCAATAAGATGGATTTAATTTTGTGCTTCCTTTCCAAATCTGAAGTTCCATTTCGGTTTTGTTATCGTCTGTGTCAGTATAAATTACACCAATTTTTTGTTTTGCAACAATTTTATCTCCTTTGGTTACAATTGCTTCTTTTAGGTGGCTGTAAACTGTAATATATTCGCCGTGTTTTATCATTACGGCAATGTTTGTATTAGATAAATGAATTACCTGAATTACTGTTCCTGCAAAAATTGCACGTGCATAAGAACCTGCACTTGTGCTTATTTCTATACCGTTATTTATAGTTATAACTTCTTTAAAAACTGGGTGGTTATGTTTACCAAATGTACCTGTAATAACGCCTCTTTCTGTTGGCCAAGGTAAACGACCTTTGTTTGCCCCAAATTTATCTGATATAAGTTTTTCTTCAGGTGTTAGAGCATAATTTCCTGCTTTAGTTTTTTTAGCAGCTTTTCTTGCTTCTTCGGCAATTATATTTGCTATTGCATTTTGTAGCTTTTTAGATTCTTTACGCTGTTGTCTTAATTTTTTTTGCAATTTGGTTTCTTCTTGTTTTAAATGCGAAATTATATTTGCTTTTTCTTTTTTTTCGTTTGATAAAGATTCGGTTTCTTCATATTGCAAAGCTATAAGCTCAGATTTTTTCTTTTTTTCTTTTTCTAAATCTGCAATTATTTCTTTTAAAATATTCTCGGTTTCTTTTATTGCTTCCACTTGTATCTCTCTGTATTCTGCATATTGTTGAAAATACAACATTCTTTTATATGCCTGATTAAAATCATCGGCAGAAAAAATAAACATTATTTTATCGTAAGAATTTTTGTTTTTCCACGAATAATAAATAAGTTTTGCGTATTCTTTTTTTAGTTTTTCTAAATCATCTTCCATAGATTTTATAATCGACGCATTACGGTCAATCCTTTCGTCTATTTCGTTAATCTGCTCTGTTATTGCAAGTATAAGTTGCTGCCTATTAGATATTTGATTGTTTAATAATATTAACTCGTTTAAAGATTTTTTTTTATTTCTTCTTGTCTGATTTAAAAGTTTGTTAGTATATGCTATTTCTTGTTGCTTTTTCTTTTTTCGGCGTTCAAGCTCTTTTCTCGATTGCGAAAAAGTTAAACTTGTTACCAAGATTAGCATTATTACAACTATATTTTTTATTAGCATATTCATTTTAAGGCTGTAAAATTAACAATAAAACAAGTATTTTTTTTATATTGTTAATAAATAGATTTAATTACACCATTTATAACGCAAAACACCCGATATAAATCATTTTTATTCTCCTTTTTATTTGTTGAAAATTATTTCTATAAACACACAAAGTTTCTTTACAAATTTAAAGTAAAGTCTAATTTCCACTTAGGGTCTGCTGAAAACTATGATTTTAACATTTGTAAATGCAAACTTATAAGCACATATGTTTTAAAAAGTTTGCACTTACAATAGTGTGTTTTAGTTTAAGTGGCTTTATAATAACCTATTATGCGTTTCTCAGCAGACCCCACTTAACCAAATGGAAGTTGCAATTATTTAAGATGCTATTGCTATTGTTACAGAATTGAGTATAGAATGTAATTATCAATAGAATGTAAATAAAAATTATAAATTGTAAATTGGATTTTGTACTTTTGCAATTCAAAAAAAATAATAATTATGAGTTTAGATTTTCAAGATAATTTACCATACAAAGTTGCTGATTTAGGTTTAGCATCTTTCGGAAGAAAAGAATTATCCTTGGCAGAAACAGAAATGCCTGGATTAATGTCTTTAAGAAAACAATACGGCAAAGAAAAGCCACTAAAAGGAGCTAAAATTATGGGCTCTTTGCACATGACAATTCAAACAGGAGTTTTAATAGAAACCCTTGTTGAGCTTGGTGCTGATGTTCGTTGGGCATCGTGTAATATTTATTCTACACAAGATCATGCAGCTGCTGCAATAGTTGAAGCAGGTGTACCTGTTTTTGCATGGAAAGGCGAATCTTTAGAAGAATATTGGTGGTGTACAGAACAGGCATTACGTTGGCCTGATGGTAGCGGCCCAGATATGATTGTTGATGATGGTAGCGATGCTACATTAATGGTGCATGTTGGATATAAAGCAGAAAAAAACGCTTCATTCTTGAATGAAACACCTGAAGCAGAAGACGAAAGAGAACTTTATGCTCGTCTAAAAATTATGCTTGCAAAAGACAATCAGTTTTGGACAAAAATGGCTAATAACATTAAAGGAGTATCGGAAGAAACTACAACAGGAGTTCATCGTTTATACCAAATGATGGAGAAAGGAGAATTACTTTTCCCTGCAATTAATGTAAACGATTCTGTTACAAAATCTAAGTTTGATAATCTTTATGGATGTAGAGAATCTTTAGCTGATGGAATTAAACGAGCTACAGATATAATGATTGCCGGAAAAATTGTTGTAGTTGCAGGTTATGGCGATGTAGGAAAAGGCTCTGCTCATTCTATGCGTAGCTATGGTGCAAGAGTTATTGTAACCGAGATTGACCCAATTTGTGCATTGCAAGCAGCAATGGAAGGTTTTGAGGTAACAACAATGGAAGAGGCAGTTAAAGAAGGTGATATTTTTGTTACAACAACTGGTAACAAAGATGTAATTCGTGTTGACCATATGGAGCAAATGCGTAACGAAGCAATTGTTTGTAATATTG
>CAZRWZ010000066.1:0-11797 GCA_964603745.1 uncultured Bacteroidaceae bacterium
CAATTGTCAATTATCAATTACACATTACTAATTACACATTACTAATTGCTAAATGATTCTATTGTTAATCATTATCATTCAAGGCTTCATTATATTAACTTAAGGTAAATTATATTGATATTTAACAGAGTATTAAACTTGCAGTTTTTATTTTCAGAAAAAACAATTTAATTTATTGTATAGCAATTGTTTTGATAAACAAATTTAGCTTATTAAAAAATATATTGTAGAAATTAAGCTATAATTATTATATTTGGTGTTTTTTCGTATAAAATTTAAATATTAAGAAAATATAGTTATGAGTAAAAATAAATTTGAAGAATTAGGCAATAAAAAACAAGAAGCTATTCTTGGAGGAGGACAAGCAAGAATAGAAGCTCAACATAAAAAAGGGAAATTAACTGCCCGAGAAAGAATAGAATTACTAATGGACGAAGGTTCTTTTCAAGAATTAGGAATGTGTGTAACGCACCATTCAAGCAATTTTGGATTAGACAAACAAAAATTTTTAGGCGATGGAGTTGTTACCGGATACGGCACAGTTAATGGTAGATTAATTTATGTATTCTCTCAAGACTTTACTGTTTTTGGTGGTTCACTTGCCGAAGCTCACGCCAAAAAAATTGTTAAAATAATGGATTTAGCAATGCAAAATGGTGCACCCGTTATTGGTTTAAACGATTCTGGTGGAGCAAGAATACAAGAAGGAGTTGTTTCACTTGGTGGATATGCCGACATTTTTTTTAGAAACACACGTGCTTCGGGTGTTGTGCCACAAATTTCGGCAATATTAGGTCCATGTGCCGGTGGTGCGGTTTATTCGCCTGCAATTACCGATTTCAATATAATGGTTGAAAACACATCATATATGTTTGTTACAGGGCCAAATGTTGTTAAAACAGTTACTCACGAAGAAGTTACCTCTGAAGAATTAGGTGGTGCATCAACACATTCGTCAAAATCGGGTGTAGCACATTTTTCCACTCCAAACGAACTGGAAGCAATAAACCATGTTAAAACTCTATTAAGTTATGTCCCTCAAAACTGCGAAGAAACACCACCTGCATTAGATTACGAATCTGCTAATGAAACAATAAAAGAATTAAACAATATTATTCCCGAAAATCCAAATCAGCCATACGATATAAAAGATGTTATTTGTAAAGTTATTGATAAAAAAACATTTTTTGAAGTACATAAAAATTATGCCGAAAATATTGTAGTAGGATTTGCACGACTAGCAGGTAAAAGTATTGGTATAATTGCAAACCAGCCAGCATTTTTAGCAGGAGTTTTAGATATTAAATCGTCGGCAAAAGCTGCAAGATTTGTTCGTTTCTGCGATGCTTTTAATATCCCTCTTTTAGTGTTTGAAGATGTACCTGGTTTTTTACCTGGAACAGACCAAGAATGGAATGGAATAATCTCTAACGGAGCAAAATTACTTTATGCATTTTCTGAGGCAACAGTTCCTAGAATTACAGTTATTACAAGAAAAGCATACGGTGGAGCTTACGATGTAATGAACTCTAAACACATAGGTGCCGACCTTAATTTTGCATGGCCAACAGCCGAAATTGCTGTAATGGGAGCAAAAGGAGCAACAGAAATTATATTTAAAAACGAAATAAAAAAAGCTGATAATCCTGCAAAAAAGACAATTGAAATGGAAGACCATTACAACGAAATGTTTGCAAACCCATACAATGCAGCTTCTCGTGGATATGTTGACGAGGTTATTTTACCCGAAGATACTCGTGATAGATTAATACGTGGTTATAAAATGTTAGAAAACAAAGTAGATAAATTACCTCGCAAAAAGCATGGAAATATTCCTTTGTAAATAAAAAATAAAATCTTACTTTTGAAAAATAATTAAAATTCTAAATATGAAAAAAATAGTATTATCAATAGCAGTTGTAGTTTTAGTAGCAATAAGTTTTGTTTCTTGTAATCAAGCTAATACAGAAAAAAAAGAAGTTAAAGTTGATGTTACAGCCGGTGGAACAATTACCAAAATAAAAAAATCTAATATACTTAGAGTTGGAACATCTGGAGAACAATTCCCTTTTACATTTAAACACAACGATGGAAAATTAGATGGTTTAGATATTAAAATTGCAAATGCAATGGCAAAAAGAATGGGTGTTGAAGTAGAATTTGTTCAAATGGAATTTGATAAATTAATTCCTGCATTAAATGATGGAAAAATTGACATTATTTTTTCGGGTATGACCAATACCTTAGAAAGAAATATGGATATTGCATATTCTCAACCATACTTTAAAACAGGAAAAGCAATTTTATCTATAAACAAAGCTATAGGAAACGCCGACAAAGAAGCTATTAACAAAGAAGGTATTAAAATAGCTGTTTTTAGTAAATCTACCAGCGAAGATTTTGTAAAAAAGAATTATCCAAATGCAACTCTTATTGCTGTTGCTACATACGAAGAAGTAGACAGTAAACTTGTAAACAATGAAATAGACGCTTTTATTGGGGATATGGAAATATGCGAAAGTATTTCGTATTCTAATTTAAATACAAATTTATATTTATCTAAATTAGATAGCGATGTTGAATACATTGCAGCAGCAGTTTCTGCCGACGATGCTTTGTTTTTTAATTTAGTAGAAAATTATATTAGAATGGTTAATGACCACAATATAGGTATTGTTGTAGAAAACTTATGGTTAGAATTTTTAAATTAATCTGAAAAAATAACAAAAGCTGTCTTTATAGATGGCTCTTGTTTGTATTTAAACTATATTTTTACAATAAAAATCTGTGTTAATCAGCCTTATCTTCGGTAGTGCAAAAAAATCTTACAAAAAAAATATTAAATTGTTTGAATTATTCAATATTATTTCGGACATTTGCAAACCGTTTGAAAAAATGAATTAAATATTAAAGAAATGTCAAGAGTTTGTGATATAACAGGAAAAAAAGTAATGGTTGGGAATAATGTTTCTCACTCACTTGCTAGAACTAAAAGGACTTTTTTACCAAATTTACATAAAAAGAAGTTCTATTTGGTAGAGGAAGATAGATGGATAACTTTAAAAGTATCGGCTTCGGGAATTAGACTTATCAACAGAAAAGGTTTAAAAAATGCCCTTGAAGACGCTAAGAAAAAAGGATTTTTAAAAACTTATTAATTCATTGAATTATGGCTAGAGCTAAAGGAAATAGAATACAGGTTATATTAGAATGCACAGAACACAAAACAAGTGGAATGGCTGGTACATCAAGATATATTAGTACTAAGAACAGAAAAAATACACCTGAGAGATTGGAGTTGAAAAAATACAACCCAATTCTTAAAAAAATGACTGTTCACAGAGAAATTAAATAATAATAAAAAATATTTATTATGGCTAAGAAAGCAGTAGCATCATTACAGAGTGGATCCGGAAAAGAATTTTCTAAAGTAATTAAAATGGTTAAATCACCAAAAACCGGAGCATATTCGTTTAAGGAAGAAATTATCCACAACGACAAAGTTGACGAATATTTTAAAAAATAAATTGTAGAGGATTTGATATAAAATCTCCCTTTCTTTAATTAGATTGGGAGATTTTTTGTATCTTACATCCTCAGGTTTAACTATATGCTTAAAAAATACAAATATCAGATAATTGGCAGTAGCATTGTGTTATTAGTGCTTTCGCTGATTAATATGCACATAAAAGTTGGTGTTGTTGGCAATAAACAATCTATGATACTTGCCGAAAGATTTTTTAAAGGAGGTTCGTGGGTAGAAATTACAATTGTTGTAGTTTATACTTTTTACATTATTGGCAAAATGATAACAGCTAACAATACCGCCAAATGGAGAAAAATAACTTGGACAGTTTTTTCTGTTGTTTTCTTTTCGCAATTAATTCTTGGTTTGTTTGGTTTCGAAAAATTTTTGATGACAGGAATGTTGCACTTGCCAATACCGGCTTTAATAATTGGTGGTGCAGTTTATAAACTTAAATTTGGGTTTATGCCAATTTTGTTTCTTTCTACTGTAATTCTTTCTGGTCCGGCTTGGTGTAGCCAATTATGTTATTTTGGAGCAGTAGATTTTCAAGCATCATCATCAAAAAAAGGATTTGCAAAAAAAATAAAAAATAAAACTGCATTAAAACATACTTTTTTAGCTATTGTAGTTGTAGGAGCAATAGTTCTTAGGTTTTTAAATCTTAGTTATTTGATGACAGGGATTATTGCAGGAAGTTTTGGTATTATTGGAGTTTTAATAATAATTTTTATCTCACACAAAAAGAAAATGATGTATCATTGCTCGGTATATTGCCCTGTTGGAACAATTTTGCAGTATGTTAAATATATCAATCCCTTTAGAATGTATATTGAAGAAAGTTCTTGTACAAATTGTATGCTTTGCACACCAACTTGCAAATACGATGCATTAAATACTATTGATATTAAAAACAAAAAACCTGGGCTAAGTTGTACTTATTGTGGCGATTGTATTTCTTCGTGTCACTCAAGTTCAATAAAATATAAGGTGTTTAATATAAAAGGTGATAAAGCTCGTTTTATATGGATTACTTTAACTATTAGTTTGCATGCTATATTCTTGGTGTTGGCTCGTATATAAATATCAGAAAGTACATACTCAAACCACATAGCTTTTAGGGTTTTCTACTTTTTCTTTTTCCTTTGTTTAAATTTATAAGCGTAACCTAGCTATGCTTAAAATTTTAAACTCTAAAAAAGAAAAAATAAATCCGTATAAATTCCCGAAAAGCTAAATGGTTTGAGTATATCTACTATATGTTTTAAAAAATAATTGTTTTTCATATTATTAAAAATGTATCTTTGTGTTTTCAATATAAAAAAGAGAAATGATAGAGTTTTTGAAAAAAATACGATGGGCAAATCTTACTATAATAATTTTTACCATGTACGCAATGCGTTTTTTGGTTGTAAAACAACTTCTTTTATATAATGGTTTGCTTTTACAATTAAACGAATGGTATTTCTTAATGCTAGTATTAGCAACAGTTTTTATTGCTATAGGAGGATATATAATAAACGATTATTTCGATAAAAAAATTGATGCATTAAATAATCCTATAAAAAAAGAGGGCGAAACCGACGACGAAGAAACTTTTTGCTGTAGAAAAGCACTGCAATTTTATAATCTATTTACAATTTCAGGAGTAGTTTTAGGAGTTGGAGTTTCTTTGTTAATTAATCAATATATGTTTGGTGGTATATTTCTTTTAGTAGCTGGATTGCTTTGGTTTTATTCTTCAACATACAAACGTATTCCATTGTTAGGGAATCTTATTGTTGCTTTTCTATCGGCTCTTGTCCCTTTGTTGGTTGTGATTTTCGAAGTACCTTTGCTTATCAATAAATACAGAACAATATTTATAGAAAACAATACAAATCCTTTTACAATAATGTATTTTGTAATGGGTTTTGCATTTTTTGCTTTTATGCTAACGCTTATTCGTGAAATTGTTAAAGATATTGAAGATGTTATTGGCGATAAAGCTTACGGTAAAAAAACTTTAGCTGTTGCATTTGGTAACGGCTTTGCAACAGTTACAGCAGGTGTTTTAGTTGTTGCTACAATCTATTTTTTATTTTATTTTCAAACACATTTTTCTAACGAAAAAGTTTCGTTTTGGTATATAATTATTTTGTTGATAAGCCCACTTTCGTACGTAGTTTATAGATTAATTGCTAACACAACAAAACAAGGAATGCATATTACAAGCATGATATTAAAGCTTATTATGTTTTTTGGAATTGCTTATTCTATTGTATTGTATTATGGATTGAAGTAAAATGAAATTATCAGAAAAATATAAAAACAAGAAAATACTTTTAGCTTCTAAATCGCCACGTAGGCAGGAATTATTAAAAGGTTTAGATATTAATTTTGAAATAGCTAACATAATTGAAATAAACGAAAATTTTCCAAACACTTTAAAGTCAAAAGAAATTGCTGCATATTTATCTGAATTAAAAGCACAGGCATATCTTAAAAACATAAAAAAAGATGAAATAATAATTACTGCCGACACAATAGTTTGGCATAACAACAAAGTGCTAAATAAACCAAAAGATAGAGCCGACGCATTTAATATGATTAGTGCTTTATCAGAAGATAAACACATGGTTTATACAGGAGTATCTATAAGTTCTGTTAAAAAACAACTAACATTTGTTTCTGCTACTAAAGTTTTTTTTAAACAACTTACTGATGATGAAATATACTATTACATAGATAGATACAAACCATTTGATAAAGCAGGAGCTTATGGAATACAAGAATGGATTGGGTATATTGGCATAGAAAAAATAGAAGGTTCTTACTTTAATGTAATGGGTTTGCCTGTTCAAAAATTATACGATGAATTATTAAATTTTTAAGATTTCTCAACAATCATACAAAATTATTAACAATAGTATTAAAAATAAAAAAAATAAAAGTATTTTCGCACAAAAAATAACTGAGATGAAGAATTTAATATTATCAATATTCTTGTTTTCATTCATTTTTATGAATGGACAAAGTCGTACTCCCGAAATTGTAAATTATGCAGCTAAAAAGAATTTAGGAAAAGTTCAATGGTGTGTTAAAAAAGGACATGATATTAATGCAAAATCTCGTTCAAAATGGACTGCCTTGGCATATGCTGTAAAAAACAAGGACTATAAAATGGTGAAATTTTTACTAGAAAAAGGTGCCAATACAGAAATTTATATTAGCACAAAAGAAACACCATTGTTGTTAGCTTGCAAATATAATTATGCAAATATAGCCGATATTTTAATTAAATATAAAGCCGATGTTAAATTTGAGGATATTGTAGAATTTACAAGTCTGCAATGGGCAGCAAAATATGGTAATAAAAAATTAGTAGAATTATTGTTAGCAAACGGAGCAGAAATAAATCACAAAAACATAAATGGACGTACAGCTCTTGATGTTGCAACAACAAATATTTCAGGATATTTAAAAAGCAAAGGAGCTAAAACAGGAAAAGAGCTTTATAAAAACAAATAAAAACTCTACACAGATATACTCAAGCTATGTGGTTTGAGAATAAATCAAAATTATAATGTTATGGGAACTCCTATTATGGACAGACCCTATTTTTTTTTGTTCCCAAAGATTTTTTGTACTAAACTTTAAACTAAATGTTATCTTTGCAAGCGAATGAAAGATTTAACAAAAGGTAAAGAGTTTAAACTAATTTTGATGTTTGCCTTGCCAATGCTTATTGGTAACGTATTTCAGCAAATGTACAATATAGTTGACAGTGCAATTGTTGGTAATTATATCGGCAAACAAGCCCTTGCTTCGGTTGGTGCTTCCTTTCCTATTATTTTTTTGCTAATTTCCTTAATAATTGGTGTAACAATTGGTGCAACAATTATTATTTCGCAATATTTTGGTGCTAAGCAATTTAGCGATGTAAGAAAAGCAGTTGATACAATAAATATTATACTGTTAATTACAGCAATTTTCATAGCTGCCATAGGAATAGTCTTTAGCAGAGAAATATTTATACTTATAGGTTTACCTAAAGATATAATATCTTATGCAGTAGAATATTTGCAAATATTTTTGTTAGGATTACCTTTTATGTTTGGATTTCAAGGTATTAGTGCTGTGTTGCGAGGAGTAGGAGATACAAAAACCCCTCTTTATTTTTTAATAATATCTACAGTGTTAAATGTTATTTTAGATTTAATTTTTGTTATTACATTTAAGTTTGGAGTGGCAGGAGTGGCTTGGGCTACTATAATATCGCAAGCAGTAGCCCTAACATCAGCAATAATTTGGGTACATAAAAATAAAATGTTAAACTTTAGAATCAAAGGCATAGTCTTCGATTTAAATATCTTTAAAAAAAGTATAAAAATTGGTTTACCTTCGGGAATGCAACAAACATTTGTAGCACTTGGTTTAATGGCTGTTCTTGGTATCGTAAATCAATTTGGTACCGATGTTATTGCAGCATATTCGGCAGCAATGCGAATAGATAGTTTGGCAATGTTACCGGCAATGGTTTTCTCTACTGCTTTATCTGGTTTTGTAGGGCAAAATATTGGTGCAAATAAATTAGATAGAGTTAAAAAAGGTTTGTATTCCACTCTTATTATGACAGTGGTTGTATCAATTATAATAACCATATTTATAGTTATTTACGGCAACAGTATGATGTCGCTATTTACAAACGATACAGAGGTTATTAGAATAGGTATGGAATACCTAGTTATTGTAAGCTCCTTTTATGTTATTTTTGCTATAATGTTTACAATAAATGGCGTTATGCGTGGAGCAGGAGATACAATTGTACCAATGTTTATTACTTTAATTGCACTCTGGGGAGTAAGAATTCCTGTAGCATATTTCTTAAGCCTAAATATTGGAGAAAAAGGTATTTGGTGGTCTATGCCACTTGCTTGGTTTGTTGGTATGGTACTAACTTTTATATATTACAAAACAAAGCGTTGGAAAAAAAAATCTGTTATATCTAAATCTGCAAAAACTATTGAATAATGAATATTTTTCAGATAAAAAAATATATACGTTTTAGGGCTTTAGCAAAAACAAAAGGACATGGAATACACTCGCCTTTTATTTTCGATTTAGTTAATAATGTTATTGATAATACAGGCATCTTTTATGGTTTTGATGATATAGAAAAAATAAGAAAAGAATTATTGCAAAACAATAACATAATCAAAATAAATGATTTAGGAGCAGGCTCAAAAAAATTCTCATCTGAAAAACGAAAAATATCAGATATAGCAAAATACTCTTTAAAATCTGCTAAGCAAGCAAGTTTTTTAATGCGAATAGCAAACCATATTAATGCAAAAAATATAATTGAAATAGGCACATCACTTGGTATAACCACAATATATCTATCATTACTAAAACAATCAAATATAACTACAATAGAAGGCGATAAAAATATTTTTAATATTGCCGATAATAATTTTAAGAAATTAAAAATAAAAAATATAAATAATATATGTGCAAACTTTGATGATGCATTACCCGAAATTATTAATAAAACAGATAAAATAGACTTGGCTTTTATAGATGGCAATCACACAAAAGAAGCTACTCTAAAATATTTTGAATTGCTAAAACAAAAAGTACATAACAATTCTGTTTTAATATTTGATGATATTTATTGGTCTAAAGAAATGTTTGAAGCTTGGGAAACAATAAAAAAAGACAACAAAGTTGTTGTTAGTATCGACTTATTTTATTTGGGTATAGTGTTTTTTAGAACCGAAATGCAAAAACAAGATTTTTATATTTATTCAAAAAATATTTAGATGCTTAATTTAGAATAATTTTAAACTTTGTAAAACACACAAAATCACGCTAATACATATTGATAAAACAAACTATATCAAGCTATCAAAAAATATGTAGAAAAAACCATTAAAATAATTCTTAAATATCTTAATTTCGTAAGAATTTTCGATAAGAATTGTATTAATAAATAAATATTTTAAAAAATGGCAAAGAAGTTTATAACTTGTGATGGAAACCACGCTGCTGCTCATGTTGCTTACATGTTTAGCGAAGTAGCTGCTATATATCCAATCACTCCATCGTCGAACATGGCAGAAAATGTTGACGAATGGGCTACAGAAGGAAGAAAGAATATCTTCGGCGAAACTGTTCATGTTGTAGAAATGCAGTCTGAAGGTGGAGCATCAGGAGCTGTTCACGGTTCTCTACAAGCAGGTGCTTTAACAAGTACATTTACTGCTTCTCAAGGATTATTATTAATGATCCCTAACATGTATAAAATATCTGGTGAATTATTACCAGGAGTATTTCACGTAAGTGCAAGAAGTTTAGCAGCTCAAGCATTATCTATTTTTGGCGATCACTCTGATGTTATGTCGGCACGTCAAACAGGATTTGCTTTTTTAGCTACAGGTTCTGTGCAAGAAGTTATGGATTTAGCACCTGTTGCTCACTTAGCAGCAATTAAATCACGAATTCCATTCACACACTTCTTTGATGGTTTCCGTACTTCTCACGAAATTCAAAAAGTAGAATATTTCGAAAATGATGATATTGCTGATTTAGTAGACCAAAAAGCATTACAAGCATTTAGAGATGGAGCTTTAAACCCAGAACACCCTGTAACACGTGGTACTGCTCAAAACCCTGATGTTTATTTCCAAGCTCGTGAAGCACAAAATAAATATTATGATGCAGTTCCTGATATTGTTTCAGAATATATGAAAGAAATTTCTAAACGATGCGGAAGAGAATACAAGCCATTTACATATTATGGAGCTGCCGATGCAGAACATATTGTTGTAGCAATGGGTTCTGTTACAGATGTTATTAAAGAAACTATTGACCACTTAATTGCTAAAGGCAAAAAAGTAGGTTTAATTTCTGTTCATTTATATCGTCCTTTTTCAAGCAAATATTTCTTTGATGTTTTACCAAAAACAGTTAAAACAATATCTGCACTAGACAGAACAAAAGAACCTGGTGCTAATGGCGAGCCATTATATCTTGACATAGTAGAAATGTTCTATAACAAGAAAAATCAACCTAAAATCTTAGGTGGTCGTTATGGTTTATCTTCTAAAGATACAACACCTGCACATATAGTTTCGGTTTACGAAAATATGGAATTAGCAGAGCCAAAGCATGGTTTCACAATTTCTATTGTTGATGATGTAACATTTAAATCATTACCAATTTTACCTGAAATTAGTTTAAGTTCAGAAGATACTTTCGAAGGTAAATTTTACGGATTAGGTTCTGACGGAACAGTTGGAGCAAACAAAAATTCTATTAAAATTATTGGTGATAGCACCGATTTATATGCACAAGCATATTTTGCTTACGATAGTAAAAAATCTGGTGGATTTACAGCTTCGCACTTGCGTTTTGGTAAAGACCCAATTCGTTCGCCATATTTGGTAGGAACTCCTGATTTTGTTGCATGTCATGTACCTGCATATCTACGTCAATATGATATGTTAAGAGGAATTAAAGAAAACGGAACTTTTTTAATGAACTCACCTTGGGATGCAGAAACAACAAAAGAGAATTTACCTGATTTTGTAAAAGAAGTTTTAGCAAAACAAAATATTACTTTCTATACTATCGATGCAAGTAAAATTGCTACTGAAATAGGTTTAGGAAATAGAACAAATACAATTCTTCAATCTGCATTTTTTAAGATTGCCGATATTATACCTTACGACCAAGCTGTTGAGCAAATGAAGAAATTCATTGTAAAATCTTATGGTAAAAAAGGAGAAAAAGTTGTTAATATGAACTATGCTGCTGTTGATAGAGGTGGAGAAATCACTAAAATTGATATTCCTGCAGACTGGAAAAATATTAAAACTGACGGATTTAAAATTGTTCGTGAAACAGAAGTTCCTAAAATAATTTCTGAATTCTGTGACCCAATAAACGCTCAAACAGGTGACGATTTACCTGTAAGTGCATTTAATGGCAGAGAAGACAGTGCATTACCTCAAGGAACAGCAGCATACGAAAAACGTGGTGTTGCAACTCATATACCTGAGTGGTTAGACCAAAATTGTATTCAGTGTAACCAATGTTCTTATGTTTGTCCTCACGCAGCAATTCGTCCGTTCTTATTAACCGAGGCAGAAGTTGCAAATGCACCAGAAGGAATGGCAACATTAAAAGGAGTTGGTCAAATTAAAGAATATAACTTCAGAATTCAGGTTTCGGCATTAGACTGTACAGGTTGCGGTGTTTGTGTTGATGTTTGCCCATCTAAAGAAA
>CAZRWZ010000067.1:0-11779 GCA_964603745.1 uncultured Bacteroidaceae bacterium
GTGTATTTACAGTAGAATATTCGGTTCGTGCGGCTATAATGTCGGTATATCATTTTTTAAATATAGAAAAGCATGTGCCAGAAATATATGCAAGCCAATACGATATTCGTGCCTTATCTACCGCTACAAAAACAATGAAAAGTGAGCACGAAGGCATTATTAAAAGAGTTGTTGAAGGTATTGTTAAAAAGAAATTAGCAAATACTACTTTTGAAGATTTAGTATAATAATAAATAATAATAAAAAAAATTATGAATATAAAAGTTAATATTTTAGGAATAGCATTAATGGGAGTATTAATGTTAAACACATCTTGTAAAAAAGATAAAGAAGAAATAGCACCAACGCCAGAAATTAAATATACAGGAACATTAACTGTTATGCAAAAAGATGCATATAGCGATGTTGCAGGTAGATCTTCAGATTTGTGGCTACCACATACAACAACTGTATTTAAATGGAGTAAAGATTCTGTTGTTCAGCTAAATCATGGTACTGCACCAAACGAAGTTGATGCAAATGGTGATAAGTTTTTAGTTGTAGTTAAAACATACACATTTACTGGTACAAAAACAGAACTAGAAAACTTACAAACTGCATACGAAGGTGCTACTTTTGATAACGGAACTAACAGCAAATTTCTAAATTTATCGGATGGAACAGCAGTTTTAGAAACTTCTTTTATATCTGGTATTAAAGATTATATCTCTGATGGTGCAAATGGTTTTCCTGATAATGGCGATATAACAAGAGACAGTTTAATTACATTATTTGGTTCAGGAATGTATAAAGAATTTGCAGAGCATGTTTCAAGTTTTTCTTGGACAAAATCTAATTGGACAACTGCAATTGAAACTGTTTTAGGCGATGTTTTATCTGCTACAGGCGAAAATTTATCAGATTACCATGTTTGTAACGATGATGCAGACCTACAAGTTAGATTGGTTAAAAACTTTATAACAACAGGTAAAATTGAGGTTCCAACAAAAGATAATGATGGACCAATGATGTATTATACGCCAGAATAAATAAGGAAAAAATAGGAGAAATACCTTGCCCCCCTATTTGTCCCTTTTGTTTTTATTATTAATAATTTTAAATAACATATCTTTTAAATAACAATTTTTATTAATCACTAAAAAAATAATTATGAAAAAAATTATCTTATTTACAGCAGCTTTACTAGTTGCATTTATCACAAACGCACAGTTTGATATTAGAGTATCAGGCGGAATTAACATGCTTTCATTAACTAATGATTACGATGGGAGTGCCGATATGAACGGTCAGGATTATAAAGTAAATGCTAAAGCCAGAGGAGGTTATAATTTAGGAGGTTCAATAACTTTCGGAAAAAATCTCTACATCTCTCCAGGAGTATATTGGACAACAATAAACTTGAATGTTGTTACTGAAAGTACTGACCCTAATGATGTAAAAAGTTACGAAAATTCGCCAAAAGTGAATACAATTTCAGTACCTTTACATATTGGAGTAAGATTTATGGATCCTACAAAAGAAAACTTAATAAATGCAAGGTTATTTGTAGGAGTAACAGGTCATCACGTAATATCGGTTAAAGATGATGGTTATACGTATACTGATAACAATGGGAAAGAAGTGAGTGTTATACATAAAAAAGATGATTACGAAAGTATGATTACAACATTTGATATGGGTTTGGGTATTGATGTAGGTCCTGTTTTTGCAGATGCGGGTTATAAAATAGGTTTATCTCCACTTTTCGACAAACCGGGAAACAATATAACAGCAAATATGTTTTATATTAACATAGGTTTAAGATTAGGTTTCTTTAGTGAAGAAACTTCCTCTTCGTCTTTTTAATTAAATAAATAAAAAAATTATGAAAAAAATATTTTTAATAATTACAGTTGTAACAGCGTTTATATCTTATTCTCAAGATAATGCTGTTAAAATATTAAAACAATATGGATTTACACCAGAAAATGTTTTTAATATTGTTGATGCTTCAAGCAGTAAATACTCATTTACAGCAAATTGCACCACAAAAACGCATTCTGATGCTAATAATACAGATGATTCATCTACACGAGTGTATTCTTTTGACGGCAATAAAAAAGAAGGTGAAAAATTCACTTTAGTTTCAGTAAAAGGAAAAGAACCATCAGCAAAAAAAATCAAAAAATTTAACAAAGAGAAAAATTCGTATAACGATAATCAAAAATTAATATTAAGCGATAAAGATTTCTTTGTAAAATCTAACGATGAAAATTCTGCTGTAATTGGTTTTAAAATGCCTAAAGAAGAATTACCGGCAAAGATGGCATATATGGCTCACGCAACAGGTTATATTTATATTGATAAAAAAACCAGTAAAATAACAAAACTTGAAATTAAAAATAACGAAGCTTTTAATATGAAAATATTTCATGTTGTTAGTTTAGATATTAACATAAATATAAGTTATAACGAAGATAAAAAACTGTATTATGTAACTGGTGAAACAACAGATATGAATGTGTTAATTTTAGGATCTGTTACAAATATTAATACAGTAGAAGATTATTCTGATTTTAAATTTTAATTATTATATACATTTATAAAAAACAATTATCATGATTAAAAAAACAATTTTCCTTATTATTACTATTTCGTTTTTCTCATTGCACAATGTGTTTGCACAGCAAGATACTATTTCTAGTACTGTTCAGGATAAGAACAATGACGAAGGGTTTAAAATGTATGCATCATTTACAGGTGGTTTTCCAGTAAAAGGATTACCAACATTTGATTATTCTTTTGGGGCATATTCTCATTTCGATTATAATTTTAACGAACATTTTGCAATTCGTTTAGATTTAGGATGGAACGATTTTGCAGGTAAAGAAACAGAATATGTTGATAATCAAGGGGGTGTACATACAGATATTCCCGATATGTCTGTATGGGAATTTACAGCAGGACTAAGAGCTAAAGTATCTTATTTTTATTTAGAAGGAAGAGCTGGGTATTTTACAGGAATACACGAGTGGGGATATGTTCCTGCAGTAGGTGTGAAGTTTTGGAAACTTGATTTCCAAGTTAACATAATAATGACAAAAAATGTACAATGGGGTGGTGCTAGAATTGGATATTTCTTTTAATTATTAATTGTCTATATTTGTTAAAAATGATTTTGAACACTTGAGTGTAAAGAAAAAAAAATATGTAAAGTTTTTAAAACTGTTATTAGTCTTAGGTATAACCATTTTGGTTATACCTTTTGCTGTTTATTTACCCCCTGTTCAGAGTTTCGTTATTAGTAAAATAGAAAACAATATTGCGGAGAAAATAAATGCCAAAGTAAATATAAAAGAATTTGATTTAAGCTTTTTTGCTGATATTGAGTTAAAAGGTGTTTCTGTTATAAAGCAAAAAGATACACTTTTATCTGTTAAAAAAATTACTATTGATATTGAACTAAATCCCTTGTTTGACAATAAAATTATTGTAGATAATATTGATATTAATAAATTGTCGGGTAGTTTAGATAAAGTTCTACCACAAGCAGAAGAAAGCCAAACATCGACACAAAACAACAATAAAGAAAGCTACCAAATAATTGTAAATAACCTAAATATATCAAACTCTGATTTATCATATTTTGATAAAGAAATGAATATGACAATGAGGTTTAAAGTAGGTAATCTTAAAATAGAAAATATTAAAATAGATAGTTTTTTAGTTAAAGCCGAAAATATAATTTTGGAAAACACTTGGGTGGATTACATTTCGCCTTATATTGCAGTAGCAGAAGAAGATATAGATACAAGTGTAATAAATCTTATTTTGCAAGCAACTAATGTTTTTGCCAAAAACTCAGGTTTTTACTACAACGATAGTTTAATGAAATTTAAAACAGGAGGAAACTTAAGAACAAATAATTTAGTTGTAGATTTATCAAAAACTTCTATAGTTTTTGATAAAGGAAATTTAGATAATTCTTTTTTTAATTTTATTTATATTAACGATACCCTCGATACTATTGACATTGACGATAATTTCTGGAATGTTAGATTTAATTTTGCAGAGCTGAAAAATTCAAAGTTTTATTACGATGTTTCGTATTTGCCAGAAGATAGCAATTCGTTCGATTATAATCATATCCATTTAGATAATATTAATGGCAGTGCTAACAATTATTTTTTCTCTTTTCATAAAATGTACGGAAAACTAAACTCTTTAGCATTTACCGAAAACAATAAAATTAAGTTTACTGATATATCCGGAGAAATTTATACTGATGATAATATATTGAAAATGAACAATGTTGAGTTTGTAACCAATAAATCTAAACTTAAATTGAACGGAGAAACAGGTTTTTATTTTTACGATTATGCCCTAAAAAATAATAGCAATACCAATATTTCTATAATGGCAAATATTGATAACTGGACAGGTTTAGAATATTTTTCGGCAGGAAGTATTAAAAATATAGAAAATTATGAAAAGTTAAAAGATAAAAAAACTATTGTTGATGCCCATTTCTTGGGTAATACCGATAGTTTACACACAAAAATAAAGTTTGATTATAACAACACTGCATATTTTTTCTCGCAAGGAATTATAAAAAATATAAGTAGCAAAAACCCTAACTACAATTTAAAAATAAATAAATTAGCTTTATCAAAACAAGTTTTAAATTTGTTTGTTAATAAACAAACATCAGAATACACTCCAAACCAGATGTTTGTAACCGGATTTTTGAAAGGCAATTTAAATAAAATAAATTTTAGAGGCTCGTTAAATTCTGACTATGGCAAGCAAAATATTTTATTATCATCAGATTTTTCGGAAGATAAAGAAACTTTAACAGCCGAAATAACAGGAAATTTTTACGATAATAAAACAAGCGGAATAAAAATTGATAGTTTGAACATTAATATAAATTTGAAAAAATTTAATATTGAAAAGCTTGTTGCAGATGTAGAATTAAAACTTAAATCTGTTGAAATCGACAGTGTTAGCTATGATAATTTAACCGCTAATCTAAAACTTGAAGAAAGAAGTTTTAAGCTTTTGGCACAATCAAAAGATAGTATTATCGATTTTACGCTAAAATCAAATGGTGCATTTAATGATAGTATTACTAGCGGTATAGCAGAAATTAATATGAATAATTTTAGTATGCAACAAGCCAAATTGTTCGAAAAAAAATACGATATCAAATTTAATTCAACCACAAATTGGATTTACAATTTTAACAATAACTATTCAAAAATTTATCAACATTTCACAAAACTATCTACAACCGACAGCATAAAAACCAACTCAGTTGAAGAACTCGATATAGATTTTTCTTACGACAATAAACTTACTTTTTTTAAACTACGAAGCGACAGTAATTTTGTACGATTTTCTATTAAAGGAAGTATAGATAGTTTGGAAAATAATTTTTATAAACTTGCAGATATTCTTAGCTTGCAACGCAAAAAAGGCGATAGTTTAGTCTTTCCTGATATGGAACTTTATGCAAAATTTTTAAATCCTAACGATTTAATAGGGCAAACATTTTCGGAATACTTACCAAATTATTCAAAATTATTAATTGATGGAAAATACAAAAGCAAAACAGGGAAATTTATATTTGAGCTAACAGTTCCCAAATTTCAATATCATGGAAATAGTTTCGATAGTACTTTTGTGAAATTTTATGGAGATAGGCATTTTCTTGATTACAAGCTAAGTTCTAACATACAGATTGATACAATATTAAATACAAAAATAGAACTTGACGGAAAACTAAAAAAACAGATTTTATATACACATATTAATTTAAAAGATAAGAAAAGAAAATCAGATTTTTTAAACCTTAATATAGAAAGTCAAAAAGTAGCAAATGCCTACAAAATAAAAATTATTGATACAGCACTTGTAATCCTTTCTAAAAATTGGAATATTGATAAAAACAACAGTTTTGCAATAAATTCAAAAGACCTTATTACACAAAATATAAACTTATTTAGAAATGATAAAAAGATAAAAATTGAAACAGATACAATTCAAAACGAAATTGCTTTAATATTAGAAAATATAGACCTATCTGTTTTTAATAAAATTTTAAATAACGATACACTTTTAGCAGGTATTGCAAATATAAATCTTAAATCATCATATAAAAACAATATAAAAAATATTCGTTTAACAAGCGATGTATCTGATTTTAAGTATAATAACATTTATGTCGGAAGCCTACAACTCGAAAAAGCAATTCTAAATCAAAATTATTTTGCCTATGATATCCGTTTAAATCAATCTCGTAAATCAATAAAATCAAAAGGAATTATAAACTTTAATGATGCAAAAAAAATCAATGCAAATTTAGAAATAAATTCTTTTGATATGCTTATTTTACAAGATATGCTAAAAGATTATTTGTATGCAACTAACGGAAAAATAAATTCTAAAATAAAAATTACAGGGAATATTGACAACCCATTGTTTAACGGGTATTTATCTTTTACTGATGCACAAATTGGATTTAAAGAAATAAATGAAGTTTTTAAGATTGGAAAAGAAAAAATTATTTTAGAAAATGATAAATTATTTTTAGATAATTTAAAACTGATTGATAAAAATAATCAAGAAATTTATTTTGCAGGAAACATTCAATACAAAAATAATAATTTAACATTTAACACAGTAGAAGTAAATGCAAAAGGCTTTGAAATAATGAATTCGCAATACCGTGAAGAAAATCCAATTTACGGTCTTGTTGTAGCAGATATCTTGCTTAAAGCAAACGGGAAAATTGATAATCTAAAAATGCGAACAAAAATATCTTTAGATTATCCCACAAATATTAAATATGTTTTTCCCGAAGATTTATCTGCTGAAAATCATAGTGATATGGTGAATTTTACAAAAATTGATACAGTCCAAATTTTTGATAGTATTGCAAAGCAGAGTATCAATAATTATAAACAAAAGTTAAGTGTTTTTGATGATTTAGATGCAGAACTTGAGATAAAAGAGGGCTGTAAATTTAATTTGTTTTTTGATAAAAGCAAAGAAAATTATTTTGATGCTAAGGTAAAAGGTAAAATTAAATACATTGTAAATCGCGGAATATCAAAAACTTATGGAAGTATAGATATTTTGCAAGGAAATATGAAATATTCTATGCCAATGGTTACAATGAATAAATTAAAAGTAGAAGATGGTAGTTTTATTCAGATAAACAATAATTTAGAAAATCCTTATATTTCGGTAAATGCAAGTACAAAAATTTGGGCAAGTACGGGTAATTTAATCGATGATTATAATAAAAACCTTGAAGTTTCTGTTTTTATGTTTATGCGTGGAAATTTAGATAATTTGGTAATGCAGTTTGATATTTCGCAGGAAACAAGTGACCCTTTGGTATCATCAAAAATATCGCAAATGAGCAAAAACGAACGAAGCGTAAATGCAGTTAATTTGCTTGTTCGTGGGCAGTTTGAAACATCGCAAAATTCGGCTTCGGCTATTGATATTAATTCGTATATTAACTCTATGTTTGCCTCTGGTTTAAATAAACTTATAAGCGATAGAGTGAAATTTGTTGATATGAATTTTGATATAAAAACATTTAATAATTTAAATTCGTCAGGTGCAGTAGAAAATCAATCTAATTTATTTTTTAATGTGCAAAAAGGCTTTTATAACAATCGTTTACGTATTAAATACACAAGCAATATGACAACTACTTTAACCCAACAAGATGAGCAAGTAGGGCAGTTAAATACATATACTCAGCGAAACTTTTTTATAGAATACGATATTAATAAATCCGGTACATTTCAAAGTGTATTGTTTAGAAAAGATGCTTACGAAGATATTCTAGAAGGTGATATAACTTCAACAGGAGGTGGGTTGAAAATACGTAGAAATTATAATTCTTTTGGCGATATTTTTAAATTTGGTGGAAATAAAAAATGATAATTAAGAATAGAAATATAAAACAATTTATTTTGGTAAGATTTTTCTTGCCTATAGCTTTGTTATTTCTGTTTTTTTCCTGCTCAAACACAAAATATCTTACCGATAAGGATAAACTATATACTTGGACTTGGTATAAATGGAAAGGTAAAAAAAATATAGAACATTTGCCTTTTAAGGTTTACGATGTGGTTTCAACAGGAACTGTTCGTACAAATTGGAATTATGTAACATTTTCTCGCTCGGGTTTAGCAGTATATAACTATTGGAAACCAAGTGGTAATTGGGGATTGAGACATTATGCTTGGGCAATTTTAAGCAAACCGCCTGTCTTATACTCACAAGTAAAACCAGAACAACGATTATTTAAAATAAGGCAAAGTTTATTCGACCGTGGGCATTTTGACAGCTCGGTAGATTTAAAACTAAAATATTCTGGCAAAAACAACAAAAAAGTTAAAGGAATTTATACCATAACTTTCCGTAGTTCATATCATTTTAAATCGTATAATTATTATGCAAATTCTCATAATATAGATATGTTGATAAAGTCATCGTTACAAGATAGTTATATAAAAGAGGGCGATGAGTATTGGATTAAAATGATTGAAAATGAACGCAAAAGAGTAAGCGATTTATTACAAAATAACGGTTATTTCTTTTTTAGACCAAATCATCTAATTTTTGATATGGATACAACCGTTGGTAACAAACAAATTGATGTTGCATTACGAGTAAAAAAGGATATAAACCCAAAAGTGAAACAACAATTTTCTGTAAATTCGGTAGCTGTTTATTTTAAAGTAAAAAAAGACAGTATCTCTGATATAAAATTAGAATATGATAGTACAAATAATGTGCATTTTCAGAAACAAAAATATTTTAAACAAAAGTATGTAAATCGTGCAATATCATTACTTGATGATAGTTTGTATAAACTCGAAAACAGAACAAATACAGTTGATTATATAAGTGGTTTAGGTATTTTTAAAATAGTTGAAACAGCATTTAGTATTGATAGCACAAAACAAAATTCGTTAAATGCACATATTTTTCTCGAACCTATAAAACCTATTTCAACATCTTTAGAAGTAAATTTTGTAACAAAATCTAACGATTTTCTTGGACCTACTGCATCTTTGGCAATATCTAATGCAAATATTTTTAAAGGAGCCGAAAAGCTTAGTTTGCAATTAGATGGAGGACTAGAATGGCAAAAACGCTCTAAACGAAAAGAATATGAACTTGGTTTAAATTCTTTTGATATAGGAGTGAAAGCTATTTTAGATTTTCCACGATTTTTATTACCTTTTAAACTAAAACAATACTCTAAAAAATATGTTCCTCGAACCTATATCATCACAGGTTATAAAATGATAAAACGTGTAAAATATTACCGTATGACTTTAAGCCAAATAAACTTTGGTTATAAATGGAACAAAAATAAAAATGTTGCATTTAAAGTAGAACCGGCAACAATTAATTTTATTAAAATGCTTGAAACATCGCCAGAATTTACCGATTATTTAAATAATTATCCAAGTGTTGCACGTAGTTTCGATGAGCAATTAATTGTCGGGTCAACTTATGGTATCACAACTCAAAAACACTCAAAAAATAATATTTTTAAAAATTACTATAATCATTTGAATATCGACTTAGCAGGAAACCTTATAAATACACTATCATCAACAAAAGCAAGTATCACAGGAAATGCCGATAAAATTCTTGATGTTACATATTCTCAGTATTTTAAACTAACCGAAGATTTTAGATATTATCTTACAATTAGCCCAAAGAAACAACTTGTTACACGAGTTTTAGCAGGGCTTGGCATACCATATAACAATAGCACTGTATTGCCATATATAAAACAGTTTTTTGCAGGTGGTAGCAACGATTTACGTGCTTTTTATGCTAGGACAGTAGGTCCGGGAAGCTATAAGAGAGATAAAAATAGAAGTAATTTACTACTCGACCAATCGGGTGAAATAAAACTTGTAGGCAATATCGAATATCGTTTTCCAATTTCATATAAATTTAATGGGGCAGTTTTTCTTGATGCAGGAAATGTTTGGTTAATAAACGAAGATACAAGCCGTGTTGGAGGTAAATTTGAAGCAAATTCTTTTTATAAAGAAATTGCCGTTGGAGCTGGTTTGGGAGCAAGAATAGATTTAGATTATGTAATTATTCGTTTAGATATTTCGGTGCCGTTTCGCAGACCATATAAAGAAAATAATACTTATTGGACTTTTACAAGTCCTCATTTTATTAGCGATTATATTCTTTCATTTGCTATTGGATATCCGTTTTAATTTTAATTTCAATTAGAATATTTAATTTCCCCGACCCGAGCTTGAGAATTAAACGAAGTAAACGCATTACCTCATCCATCCTTCAACGATATAATTCTTTTCAAAAATTTTATAATCTGGATTTTTATTATTAGGACTAAACCATACTTCTATTCTTGCTCCATATTTATCTCCCCAATCTCCTTCGTATATTGTGAAATTCCCTGAATAGATTTCTTTATTAAGATTTTTAATAACAAGCATTGAACTCTTTTTAATTCTTGTAGCAGAAAGTCTATCGTTTGATGTTATTTCATAAACTTTTACATAAATATATCCTAATTCCTTAGGTTTAAAAAGAATATAATACTCATATATACCAGGTTGAATAATTGTTGCCAATATAAAATTTGTTGAGTTAAAGTCTTTTTCTGTTATTTTTTTATCTAAAGGTTTATAAATTTCAATATTTTTTGGAATAATTTTATGTGTTCCATAAAAATCTGGAGGTGATAATCCGAATATTAATAATACATAGTAAGCAATATATAAGGATATTATTATTTGTGGAAAAATTAAAAACCATTTTTTATTAATTATTAAAACTATGCTAGAAACAATATTGCCAAGAAAATTTATAAAAAAAGCCCATAATGAAATATCAATAACAAAATCTCTTTGCAAATACATTCCTAAACTGAAAAAAGCGAAAGGTAATAGATACGATATTATTGGTATCCACCAAGTTGTAAAATATTGTATTATTGTTTTCATTTTAGCATCTATTATTTTATTATGTGAGATATGTTATAATAAATGAAGATAATTTTTATTAATTATTATCAAAGTATTTTTATTATTTTTTTAAAGTTTCCTTAATAGAAAAAATCAGTAGGTCTATAAGCCGGATCCTGTTTTCTGCAAGCAGAATTCCTGTCATTTATCTAATGCGACTTACCCCTTAGCATTGAGCGAGCAGCCCTCAAGCACTAATATACATAGTCTTGCAACTCATTGTTTTGTACCACATAATAGTCGCCTATTATGCCTGTGAGCTCTTACCTCACATTTTCACCCTTTCCTCTATAAATAGAGGTGGTTATTTTCTGTTACAAAAACATACCCTCACGAATATCTTTAATTTCTAAAGAATGATGCTCTGTGTTGTCCGGACTTTCCTCTCTTCTATAAACGAAAAGCGACAGAACGACCTACTGAACTGCAAAGGTAGTTATTATTGTTTAATTTTCAATCGATTTTATTGTAATGATAAGTAATTAAAAAAAATCTTATATCCGTGTATTTACTTTTAAAACACTTGAAATTAGTGTCTGTCTATAAAGTCATGAACTATAAAGTTCGAGTTTACTTAGGGTCTGCTGAGAAACGCATAACAAGTTGTTACAAAACCACTTAATCTAAAATACGCTATTGTAAATGCAAACTTTTTAAAACATATGTACTTATAAGTTTGCATTTACAAATATTAAAATCATAGTTTTATGCTTGCTCTGAGGTACATCATATTTTTATCTTCTTCA
>CAZRWZ010000068.1:0-11674 GCA_964603745.1 uncultured Bacteroidaceae bacterium
CGTGTGAGGAATTTAAACCGCAGAATACTAAGGTATTTTGAGGATTTAAATTTTGAGCAACAACACAGAAATCGGACTTTACAGACAAGTTCTAAGAGCCTTTTATAGAAAAGGGTTTACTCAATAAAAAAATTAAAATGAAGGGCAACCAATAGCTCTAAATTTTTTACGATCAGGGTCGGTAGAAAAATTAAAATAAATTCCAACTTGATTGAAAATGGCAGTACTTTTAGCATTGCCATCAATCATTACAGAAGGAGAATAGCTAAGGTAAATTTTTTCGTTGCCCCAACCAACTTGTGCCGAAATAATATTTATATTATTGGCTAATATTTTATCGGCTAAACCAATATTCCATTGACTAGTGCCACTAGAATCTTTTGAAAAATAATATTCTACATTTACACCAAAATAATTAATCATATTATAGTAATAATTTAACTCCAAATTATCGTATAAATATTTATCTTGATATTGATATGAAAGCATTGCAATAAATTTATTTTTTACTATACTGCTGCGTACATATGCAGTGTATTTCATTGGTATAAAACCATCATTCTCATCAGGTATATCTGGTTGATTTATATGATTTATAGAAAACCCAATGGAGTTTGTATTGTAAAACGCAACAGTAGAAAATCCAAAATTTGCACGTTGCGAATAAAACATATAATTTGCTGTATCTAAATCGGTATTTGTGTAACGAGTATAACAATCTGTTTTATCAATATTAGTGCTAACAATACCAAAGTTTGCTGCAATAGAAATACCTTTTAAGCTATCAAAATGAAAATTATAACCAAGAATGGCATCAAAATTAGAAATATTCATTAATCCATTTTGGTACTCAATACCAAGTTCTAAACCGGTATTAAAATTTTTAACTATATTTAGATTTAAATCAAGCTTAGAACTATTAAATATACGGTCTTTAGTGTAGTACTCAAAGCTGTTATCAATACTAAGATCTGTTTGAGTTTCGCTAAAATACGCATGATTTAAAAGATGCATATTTTGTTTGTTGATATTTAAAATAGGTTCTTGAGCAATAATTGCTGTAGAAATAAGACTGAAAATCAATAATATTTTTTTCATATTTTAGTTTTAAATCCCTATTAAGATATTTAATTTATTGATACTTGCAATAAAACTAAGCATAAGTATATTGTATTTAGTTTGCTTGCAAGCTTATTAATTTTTTACCAAATATACATTATTATTTTTTATTTACTTAAATTTACTTGTAATAAAAAAAAATGTATTTTTACAAAAAAGTAAAAATTATGGAACGCTACGAAAAAATATTTGATTTAAATAAAGAATGGGTTGCAGAAACTAAAAAAAATGATCCTAATTTCTTTAAGAAACTACAAGAAGGACAAAATCCTGATTATCTGTATATTGGCTGTTCTGATAGTAGAGTTCCGGCAAATAAAATAACGGGGTTAGATATTGGCGATTTATTTGTTCACAGAAATATTGCAAATCAGATTCCTGCAAACGATTTAAGCTCTCACTCGGTTATTCAGTATGCAATTGATGTGTTAAATGTAAAACATATTGTTGTATGTGGTCATTATGGTTGTGGAGGTGTTCACGAAGCAATGCAACCACATTCGCACGGAGAACTTGATAACTGGTTACGAAATATTAGAGATATTTATCGAATGCATTTTGACGAGTTAAATAAAATAAAAAATGAAGAAAAAAAATATGACCGATTGGTTGAAATAAATGTAATAGAACAATGTATTAATATTACTAAAACAAGTTTCTTTCAACAAAGTTATTTAAAAAACAAAATACCTGTAGTGCATGGTTGTGTTTGGGATATGAAAGAAGGTTTGCTTAAAGATTTAAACTTTGATTTAGATAAAACTCTAAATGATATCCAAAAAGTATATAATTTAGGACAACAAAAATAACCTGTTGTTTTGCTTAAAAAATTATGAAAATATTGTTGAAAAAATATATTTATTTTAAATCTCATAATAATAATATATAAAGTTTAAATTTGTTAGCTCGTTTTAGATTGTACAAAATCAAAATGTTTTAATTAAAAAATAGGAATATGCTTTTATCTATAAATTGGAATGTTGACCCAGAAATTTTCTCTATTGGATTTATCTCTATACGTTACTATGGCTTACTATGGGCTACATCGTTTATTTTGTCGTATTACATTCTGAAAAAAGTTTTTATTAAAGAAGGTTTAAGTGTTGATTTATTAGACAAGCTTTCAACCTATGTTTTTATAGGAACAATTGTTGGTGCTAGATTTGGACATATATTTTTTTACGGACCATATTTTGATGAGTTTAATGCTCAAGGACAATTAATTTCTACAGGCTATTTTAGTCATCCTATAGAAATGATTAAAATAATGAATGGTGGTTTAGCCAGTCATGGTGCCGGAATTGGAATTATGATTGCTCTTTGGTATTTTACAAAAAAATACGATAGAACTTTTTTATGGCTTGCCGATAGAATTGCAATAGCAGCTGCTTTATCAGGATTTTTGATAAGAATGGGAAATCTTTTAAATTCAGAAATTTATGGTATAAAAACGGATTTAGCTTGGGGTTTTGTTTTTCAACGTGTGGGCGAAACCGTAGCAAAACACCCTACCCAAATTTACGAAGGAGGCATTGCATTAATAGTTTTTATATCATTAATGTATATGTATTTTAAAACCAAACTGTTTGAAAAAAGAGGCTTGGCTTTTGGTATATTTATGTCGGTAATTTTCCTTGATAGATTTTTTATTGAATTTATCAAAGAAAAACAGGTTGATTTTGAGGTAAATATGTTTTTAGATATGGGGCAAATATTGAGTATCCCACTAATTTTAGTAGGAGCGTTTTTTATTATCAGAGCTTTTAAAATAAATAATAATTAAATAATCTTCAACAAGTTTTATTGAGAAAATTCTATTAAGGAGCAATTCTTGAAAATTAGTTTTTCAACAAAGCAAAAAATCGTACTTTATAAACAGACACTAATTATTTTTTAATCCATAAATTTTCTGTAAACAATTTCTAAAAACATTTTATGATTATGATTGTCAATATCCCAATCAGTAATTTCGTTTAGTTCTGCTATAACAGTATTGATATCGTTTGTGTTATCTATTTTGTCTATACAATTATTAAACTTATTGTTGTCGCCTGCAAATATAACACTAATAAAACCTATTCTTTCGTTAATACTAATTGCTGACTTAACATCGCTAATTGAAGTAAATTGCATTTTAGAAGCCAAATTACTGTCATTTTTTATACTTTCAAAAATATTAACTAATGGCGATTTTATAGATTTATCAATATTGATAATCTTTTTTTCGATAATTTTAGTTTTTTCTTCTTCAATAATAGGTGTTTCCTTTGGCTCAATTACTTCTTCTTCAGTTTCTTCTACAATTAAATCTTCTAGCTTTTCTTCTGTAACTGTTTCAGAAACAACATCTTCTTGTTTGTTTTCAGCAACAATGTTTTTGTAAAATTCTTTAGCTTCTTCTGGAGCATCGTCTGCTTTTTCTATAAGCTCTAACTCAATTTCTGGTTGCGAATTATCTTCTGTTTCAATATTGGTATCTACTTTAACAAAATTTTCTTTACTGTTTAAATCAACAACATTATTATAAGATTTAAGCATTTTGTACTTTATTAAATCAATATCAATATTCGGTATTTCATCGTAAGATTTTAAACCATCTATAATATCAATAAGAGATTGTAATTCTTTTTTAATTTCGTCGAGTTTATTGCTAAGTATATTCATATATTAAAAATTAATCAAATAATTTTGTAAAGATAATGATAAGAAAATAATTAATAGAAGTTCCTTTTATTTATTCTTGAAAAAATCTATTTTATATCAATTATCATTAAACAGAATTTTTATTTCTTAAAATTTAGTAATACCTTTGTTTTGTAGCAAATTAGCACTAATTTATAATGATTTTTATTGATGAAGTTTCTATTTAACATATTTATATTTTTATTATTATTAAGTTCTTGTACCGATAATAAAGCAATCAAATACAAGCCAATTGGATATTTTTCGACTAAATATACACTTAAAACAGGAGCTCCACGACAAGGGACTTTGGTGCCAAGTTCAACCGGAGTAATTATTTTAGATATTGAATATACAAAGGCTTTAACCGAATTAGATGAGTTTGAATATATTTGGGTACTCTATCATTTCAATAAATCGAAGGGTTGGGATTTAATGGTAAGACCACCCGAAAGTCATCATGAATTTGGACTGTTTGCAACACGTTCGCCACGTCGCCCAAATCCGATTGGTTTATCGCTTGTGAAAGTGGATAGCATTGTTGCCAACAAAATTTTTGTAAAAGATGTTGATGCTTTTGACGGAACACCTATTTTAGATATTAAACCTTTTTTGCCAAGTGTAGATTTTGTGAAAAGTAAGATGAATATCGAAGCAGAAATACATTTGGGACATCATGATGAAGATTTTATTAATGATAGTTTAGTTAAAGAATTTGTTTTAGGAGAAGAAAATGAGTGATAAATTAGAAAAACCAAGCGAAGATTACAAAGCAAAAATAAAAAAAGGATTGGAAAACGTACGTCCATTTTTACAAGCCGATGGGGGCGATATAGAATATGTCGATTTAACCGATGATTATACATTGGTTGTGAATTTATTAGGAGCTTGCGGAACTTGTCCTACAAGCATAATAACACTAAAAATGGGAGTAGAAAAATACTTAAAACAATATTTTCCTGAGTTGAAAGAGGTTGTTAATTCTACTGATATTTATTAATATGAAATAAGCATGAAAATCACAAAAGAAATAAAAGAGTTTTTCGAGCAAGTGCCTGTAATGGCACTTTCAACAGTTGACGAAAACGGAGTGCCAAACGTATCGGCAATAGCATCAAAAAAAATTATTGATGATGAAACAATATTAACAATAGATACTTTTCATAAAAAGACACTGCATAATATCAAACAAAATGGAAATATTGCACTTGCAATGTGGAAAGATAGTGTTGGCTATCAAATAAAAGGGAAGGCAATACATTATACCAAAGGCGAAATTTTTGAAAAAGGGAAAGAGTGGATTTTAACTTTAAAACCACAAAAAATAGTAAAAGGAGTTATTTTAATAAAAGTAACAGATATTTATTATTTAACGCCAAACTACGATTTGGCAGGCGATAAGATTTAACTTAAATCTTTAAGCAGTTCCTTAGCTTTTTCTTCATTATTAATATGAACATAAACGGCTATATCGCCAAAGGCAAGGTATGACGAATCCTTTTGATTTAGAATTACAGCTGTAATTCCATTGTCTTTAAGAGCTTCAATAGCTATATCTGCCAAATATGCTTTGTTAAACGATTTTGCAATTACCCAGTCTTTTTCCATAATTTTATTGTTTAAATATATCAATAATGCTTTCGCCTTTTGTTAAATGATATGCATTTATACCAACAAGTTTCGCACCCTCTATATGTTGTATACTATCATCAATAAAAAGAGTTTCATTAGCAATTAATTTGTTTTCATTTAATACCATTTCAAAAATTTCTTTGTTAGGTTTTCTTAAACCTACCACATGAGAATAATATTCTTTCTCGAAGAATTTTTCTAAGCTATTTATATTAAATTTTTCTTGCAATTGTTTTTGATAATCAATAAGATGTATTTCGTTTGTATTGCTTAAAAGGAACAAACGGTATTTGTTTTTTAATTTGTTTAATAAATCTAAGCGTTCTTTAGGAAAATCTAATAACATAGCATTCCAAGCTTTATCTATTTCTATATCAGAGATATTTATTTTGCAAAGTTCTTTAATCTTTGTTCTAAAAAAAGCAGGAGTAATTTTTCCAACCTCTAAATCATCAAATAAAGAAATTTGATTAAATTGAGAGTACATCTCATTATAATTTTTAATACCTAGATTTTTAAAGGCTTTGGCAGTTTTGTTATAATCAATATTTAAAATAACACCACCTAAATCAAAAATAATATTGTTAATCTTGCTAATATCTACCATAAATTAAATACTTTTATGAACAAGTACTACTTAAATAATAAAATAATTGTTAAAATTATATTTTTTTTTGCGATTCTATTATGAATATTAGAATTTATTTTATAAATTTGATTTACTACAAATGGAATATATTAAAAGATTAGTAATTAGAGTATTGAATGTTTAAAAATGAGTGAAAATTTAAAGAAAATTTTAAAACAAAACTTTGGCTTTAGTAATTTCAAAGGAAATCAAGAAGTTATTATACAAAATGTGTTGAATGGAGGAGATACTTTTGTGTTAATGCCAACAGGAGGAGGAAAATCTTTATGTTATCAATTACCATCATTAATAATGGATGGTACAGCAATTGTAATTTCTCCTTTAATAGCATTAATGAAAAATCAAGTTGATGCAATGCGTGCATTTAGCACTGATGATGGCGTAGCTCATTTTTTAAATTCATCGTTAAATAAAACGGAGATACAAAAAGTTAGAGACGACGTAACAGCAGGCAGAACTAAATTATTATACGTAGCTCCAGAATCATTAACAAAAGAAGAAAATGTTGAGTTTCTAAAAACAGTAAAAATATCATTTTATGCAATAGACGAAGCACATTGTATTTCGGAATGGGGGCACGATTTCAGACCTGAATACAGAAAAATAAGACCAATAATTAATGATATTGCAAGAAAACCAATAATTGCACTTACAGCCACCGCAACACCTAAGGTACAGCACGATATTCAAAAAAATCTTAACATATTAAATGCCGAGGTTTATAAATCTTCGTTTAACCGACCAAACTTATATTACGAAATACGTCCTAAAAATAATGCAACAAAAGAAATTATTAAATATATAAAAGCAAATACAGGAAAATCAGGTATTATATATTGTTTAAGCAGAAAAAAAGTTGAAGAACTAGCAGAAGCATTACAAGTTAACGGAATAAAAGCTTTAGCATATCATGCAGGAATGGATTCTGCAAATAGATCTCGTAATCAAGATATGTTTTTGATGGAGGAAGTTGATGTTATTGTTGCTACCATTGCTTTCGGAATGGGTATCGACAAGCCTGATGTTAGATATGTAATACATTACGATATACCCAAAAGTATAGAAGGTTACTACCAAGAAACAGGACGTGCAGGACGTGATGGTGGCGAAGGAAAATGTATTACATTTTATAGTTATAAAGATATACAAAAATTAGAGAAATTTATTCAAGGAAAACCCGTAGCTGAACAAGAAATAGGAAAACAATTATTGTTAGAAACAGCAACATTTGCAGAATCCTCTGTTTGTCGTAGAGTAACACTATTAAACTATTTTGGCGAAGAACTAAAAGAAGAATGTAATAATTGTGATAATTGTTTAAATCCCAAAAAACAATTCGAGGGAAAAGATTATATGCTAACTGTTTTGGATTGTATTATTGAAGCAAAACAAAACTTTAAAGCAAACGAAATTTCTGATATCCTTACAGGACAAGAAACTTCAATAATTAAGACATATAAATTAGACCAAATAGAATCTTTTGGTTTAGGAAAAGATAAAGATAAGAAATTTTGGAATGCCGTTATACGACAAGGTATTATTGCTAAAATTTTAGATAAAGAAATTGAAAATTATGGTATTTTAAAGGTAACATATATTGGTGATGAGTTTTTGAAAAACCCTCATTCTATAATGCTTGTAGAGGACCATGATTACGACGAACAAGATACAGATAAAACACTTAATAGTGCCACATCAGGTGGAGGTGCCGATGCAACACTTCAGAAAATGCTAAAAGATTTAAGAAAAAGTATTGCTAAAAGAAAAAATGTACCACCATTTGTTGTGTTTCAAGACCCTTCTATAGATGATATGGCAATACAATACCCTATTACTATGGACGAATTAGCCAATATACATGGTGTGGGGCAAGGGAAAGCTGCAAGATTTGGAGCAGAATTTGTTTCTTTAATAAAAAAATATGTAGAAGAAAACGAAATAGAAAGACCTTTAGATTTAGTGGTAAAATCTGTTGTAAACAAATCGGGTAAAAAGGTTTATTACATACAAAGCATTGATAGAAAATTATCTTTAGACGAAATTGCAGAAGCAAAAGGCTTAAATTTTGACGATCTTCTTACAGAATTAGAGGCAATTGTATATTCAGGAACAAAATTGAATATACAATATTATCTTGATGATGTTATGGATGAGGATAAGCAAGAAGATATTTACGACTATTTTCTTGAAGCAGAATCAGACGACATAGAAGATGCTCTTGACGAATTAGATGATGATGATTATTCCGACGAAGATATCCGATTAATTCGTATCAAGTTTTTATCTGAAATGGCTAACTAGTAAAGTAATCAGAAAACACATAAAAAACGGTGAAAGAAACAGTTGTAGTTGGATTATCCGGAGGAGTAGATTCTAGCGTTGCAGCCTATGTTTTAAAAGAACAGGGCTATAATGTGATAGGTATTTACATGAGAAATTGGAACGACACTGTTGGTTTAATACAAGGCGATTGCCCTGCAAATGACGATGTTATTTTTGCTAAATTAGTTGCAAAAAAATTAGATATCCCTTTCTACGAAGTAGATTTAAGCAAAGAATATAAAAAAAGAGTTATCGATTATATGTTCTCTGAGTACGAAAAAGGACGAACACCAAACCCCGATGTTTTGTGTAACAGAGAAGTTAAATTTGATATTTTTGTTGATGTAGCAAAAAAATATGATGCAAAATATGTAGCAACAGGACATTATTCCAGAGTTGAAAAAATACAAAATAAAGAAGGAAAAGATGTATTTCGATTATTGGCAGGAAAAGATAATAATAAAGATCAAAGTTATTTTTTATGTCAGCTTTCTCAAAAGCAATTATCTGTTGCCATGTTTCCGATAGGACATATGCAAAAACCTGAGCTAAGAGAATTAGCTCGAAAAGTAGAACTAGCAACCGCCGATAAAAAAGATTCGCAAGGCATCTGTTTTGTAGGAAAAGTAGATTTACCAACATTTTTGCAACAACAATTAATGCCTAAAAAAGGTAAAGTTATTGAAATATCTAAAGAATTTTATAAAAACTATAGAATTAAAGATGATATAGAATCTAAAGCAAAAGCATATTATTACAGAAAATCTGATGGAATAAAAATAGGTGAGCATAATGGAGCACATTATTATACTGTTGGACAAAGAAAGGGCTTAAATATTGGAGGCAAACCAGAACCATTGTTTATTATAGCCACCGATATAAAAAATAACTTAATATATGTAGGTCAAGGAAAAAAACACCCAGGTTTATACAGACCTGCATTATTTATAGAAAAATCGGAAATACATTGGGTAAGACCTGACTTAAGAATTGAAGAAGGAAAAGAAACTTATCTTGTAAGAATAAGATATAGGCAAGAACTGCAAAAAGCAAAAATAATTTTTAATAAAAAAGGAGCTTATATAGATTTTGATGAAGCTCAAAGAGGAATAACTCCAGGTCAATTTGCTGCATGGTATATTAATGATGAGCTAGTTGGCTCGGGAGTGATAAAAGAATAAAAAAGCAGAATGAATAAAGAAAATACAGAAAATATAAATAATAATGAATATCTTTTTAGAAATGCTCCAACACCATTAATTATTGTAGATGCTAAAACAGGTTTAATTTCAAATTTAAACAGTTTTGCAAACATATTATTAAGAGTAAAAGAAAAAGAATTAATAGGAAAAAACATAAACGAAGAAATAATATCAAATAATAAAATATCCTTTTTTGATGATTTAAAACAGGGTAATGTTAAAAAAGACAAAATATATTTTACTAATAACAATGTACCTTTTAAGGTTTCGTCAACTAAAATTGATATTGCAAAAGAAACTTTTTTTCAACTAAATTTAATAAACTATTCTACTGAGTTAAAAAGAGAAGAGAAAGAGCTTAAAAAGAATAAAAAATTAAATTTTTTATATACAATAACACAAAATTTTCTTTCTTTCGATTACAATAACGATATTTTTGAGTTTATTGGAAAATCGATAAGAGAAATAGTACCTAGATCTATTGTGGTTATTAGTTATTATAACGAAGAAGAAAGTGTTTATGTTATAAAAAAAGTTGTCGGTATTGGCAAAAAAGTAAAAGAACTTTCTAACGTAATAGGAGTAGAAGTTTTAGGGCATAAAATACCTGTTAATTATTTATTAAGAAACAAAGAAAATTTTAGTAAACTTATCGATTTAGATAAAGAAAGCAATAAAGTAGATTATAATTTATTATCGAACTCGTTGTATTGTTCTGCACGTAAATTATTTATGGTAGATAGGCATTATTCAGTAGCTATGAATAATGGAGTGGAGCTATTAGGTAATATATCAATTTTTACTAGAACCGATAAACTTGTAGAAGAACCCGAATTGGTAGAGATGTTTGCTTTTCAGGCAGGTATAGCAATTCAAAAATACAATTTACATAACAAATTAATAAAAGCAAAAGAAAAAGCCGAAGAAGCTGACAAACTTAAAACAGCATTCTTAGCAAATATGAGTCACGAGATAAGAACACCAATGAATACAATAATTGGTTTCTCAGAAATGTTGGCAAAAAGTGATATTACCAAAGAACAAAGAACTAAATATTTCGAGTTGGTGTCAAATTCGAGCGATTCGTTATTAAATTTAATAGACGATATTTTAGATATTTCAAAAATAGAATCAGATCAGCTATCAATAATTAAAAGTAAAATTACACCATTTTTATTATTGAAAGAAGTTCAAGTAATATTTAAAAAACAATTAAAAATTGAAGAATCTAAAATTAAATTAGTTGTAAATGTAGATGATGAAAATGAAGATATTGAAATTTATAATGATGTGTTTAGATTTAAACAAGTTGTAAATAATTTAATATCTAATGCCATAAAACATACTGCCAAAGGAAAAATTGAAATAGGTTTTGTGAAAGAAGATAATATTCTTACTTTTTATGTAAGCGATACAGGAAAAGGCATATCAAAAACCCGACACAAAAGTATATTTAAGCGTTTTAATCAAAATGTAAAAGATACTATAACCGGCACCGGTTTAGGCTTGGCTATTTCAAAACAACTTATTGAATTAATGGGTGGTAGACTGTGGTTAGAATCTGACATTCAAAAAGGTTCAACATTTTTCTTTACATTACCAATTGAAAAAAATATAATAAAAAAACCTATAATAAAAAAAGAAACTATTGACCTAAAAAATTGGTCGGATAAAACAATTTTGATAGCGGAAGATGAGGATAATAATTACGAGCTTTTATACGAATTGTTAAATGTAACAAAAGCTAAACTTGTTAGAGCAAGAAATGGAAAACAAGCTGTAGATTATTGTTTAGAGAACACCCCTGATTTAGTGTTAATGGATATAAGAATGCCAATAATGGACGGGTTTACAGCAAGTTCTAAAATAATTGAAATAAATCCTGAAATTAAAATCATAGCACAAACAGCTTTTGCAATGGCAGGCGAAAAAGAAAAAGCAATAAATGTAGGATGTGTAGATTTTGTTACAAAACCATTAAAAAAAGAAAGCTTATTTTTTAAAATTAATAGATTTATTTAGGGTCTGCTGAAAAGCTCTGAGGTGTATTAGATTTTTATTTTCTGAA